>NZ_JBWKAW010000002.1:477191-728430 GCF_056437345.1 Kitasatospora sp. NPDC042419 | reverse complement strand
TGCGGCCGGCGGGGATGTCGAGGACGGTGGTGATCGGGGCGGTGGTGGCGAAGTTCTGCATGGTGGTGTGTGCTCCTGCGAGTCGTTGCCGTCGGCGTTTCTGACAACGGAAAAGCTACGTTGCTTTCCATATCTCGGCAACACACTCATTGCGTCAAAACAGTATCCCCGCAGGTCAATGCGGCAATATCGTTGCGACAGGAGCAAATCAAATGCAACGACAGACTTTCAATCCGTTGCAATGAATTGAAAGTGAACGCTATGCCGGGCCGCTCCCGGCCCCCGCCGGGCGGCCTCGCCCCCGCATGGATCGGCGAGGCCGGCACGCCTCGCCGACCTCGCCGGTCACGCTCCCGCCCCCCGAGGGGACGGGGGGTCAGGATCCGTCGAGCTGCCCGATGGTGGCGAGGGAGGGCTTGCGGCCCCCGGCGCGCAGCCGGACGCCGGCCGCCTCGGCGTCGCGCAGCACGCGGACCGCGTTGTGCCAGGTCAGCTTCCCGAGGTCGGCCTCCGACCAGCCGCGGCGCAGGAGTTCGCCGATCAGGTTGGGGTAGCCGGCGACGTCGTCCAGCCCGGCCGGGAGGAAGGCGGTGCCGTCGAAGTCGCCGCCGATGCCGATGTGGTCGATGCCGGCGACCTCGCGCATGTGGTCGAGGTGGTCGGCGACGGTGGACGCGGTGGCCACCGGGCGCGGGCTGGTCTCCTCGAAGGCGCGCTGGCAGGCCATCCCGTCGGGTGTGGTGTCGAGGTGGTCGAAGCCGTGCGCGGCCATGTTGTCGTCGGCGGCGAGGGTCCACTCGATGGCGGCGGGCAGGATGAACTTGGGGACGAAGGTGGCCATCGCCACGCCGCCGTTGGCGGCGAGCGCCGCGAGCACGTCGTCGGGGACGTTGCGCGGGTGGGGGCAGACGGCGCGGGCGGAGGAGTGCGAGAAGATCACCGGCGCCTCGGTGACCCGCAGGGCGTCGCGCATGGTGTCGGCGGAGACGTGCGAGAGGTCGACCAGCATGCCGAGCCGGTTCATCTCCCGGACGACCTCCTCGCCGAAGGCGGTGAGGCCGCCGGCGGCGGGCTCGTCGGTGGCGGAGTCGGCCCACGGGGTGTTGTCGTTGTGGGTGAGCGTCAGGTACCGGACGCCGAGCGCGTACAGGGCGCGCAGGGTGGCGAGCGAGCAGTCGATGGAGTGGCCGCCCTCGGCGCCCATCAGGGAGGCGATCCGGCCCTCGGCGCGGGCGGTTTCGAGGTCGTCGGCGGTGAGCGCGAGCCGCAGCCGGTCGGGGAACCGGTCGACCAGGGCGTGGACGAAGTCGATCTGCTCCAGGGTGGCGCTGACGGCGTGGTCCCCGGCGAGCCGGGAGGGGACGTAGACGGACCAGAACTGCGCGCCGACCCCGCCCGCGACGAGGCGGGCGAGGTCGGTGTGGAGGCGGGCGCTCTGGTCGGCGGCCAGGTCGAGCGCGTCGAGGTCGTAGCCGGCCTGTTCGCGCATCGCCCACGGGAGGTCGTTGTGGCCGTCCACCACGGGGGTGTCGCGGAGGACCGCCCCGGCGCGCTCCAGCAGGGCCGGAGTGACGCCGGGGGCGGCGGAGGCAGCGGAGGCAGAGGGATCCAGCAGCTCAGAGGTCATACGAGCTGTTGTATCCGATATGCCTACTTTCCAAAGCCGAAGGAGGGGGAACCCGCCACCTTGGCCCGAAGCTTCCGGCCCTTCTCGGTGGCCTGGCTGTTCAGCTCGGCCTGGAAGTCCGTCATCTTCTCGGTCAGCTCCTGGTCGAACGCGGCCAGCATCCGCACCGCCAGCAGGCCCGCGTTGCGCGCGCCCGCCACCGAGACGGTGGCCACCGGCACGCCGGCCGGCATCTGCACGATCGACAGCAGGCTGTCCATGCCGTCCAGGTAACGCAGCGGCACCGGCACGCCGATCACCGGCAGCGGGGTGACGGAGGCCAGCATGCCCGGCAGGTGGGCGGCGCCGCCGGCCCCGGCGATGATCGCCTTCAGGCCGCGCTGGTGGGCCTTCTCGCCGTACGCCACCATCTCGCGGGGCATCCGGTGCGCCGAGACGACGTCGACCTCGTAGGGGATCTCGAACTCGTCGAGGGCCTGGGCGGCGGCCTCCATCACGGGCCAGTCGGAGTCGGAGCCCATGACGATGCCGACCAGGGGCGCGGTGGGGGAGGTCATTCGGTGATCGTTCCTCGCAGGTAGGCGGCCGCGTGACGGGCGCGCTCGCGGACGTCGTCGAGGTCGTCCCCGAAGACGTTGACATGGCCGACCTTGCGGCCGGGCTTCACGTCCTTGCCGTACATGTGGATCCGCAGACCGGGGTCACGGGCCATGCAGTGCAGGAAGGCGTGGTACATGTCCGGGTAGTCGCCGCCGAGGACGTTGACCATGACGGTCCACCTGGCGCGCGGCCGGGGGTCGCCGAGCGGCAGGTCGAGGACGGCCCGCAGGTGGTTCTCGAACTGCGAGGTGACCGCGCCGTCCTGGCTCCAGTGCCCGGAGTTGTGCGGGCGCATGGCCAGCTCGTTGACCAGGATCCGGCCGTCCCGGGTCTGGAACAGCTCGACCGCCAGGTGGCCGGTGATGTCCAGCTCGCCGGCGATCCGCAGGGCCAGCTGCTGGGCCTCGTCGGACAGGGCCGGGTCGAGGTCGGGTGCGGGGGCGGTGACCTCGGCGCAGACGCCGTTCTCCTGGACGCTCTCCACCACCGGGTAGGCGACCGCCTGCCCGCTGGGCGAACGGACCACGTTGGCGGCCAGCTCACGGACGAAGTCGACCTTCTCCTCGGCGAGCACCGGCACGCCGGCCCGGAACGGGGCCTCGGCCTCCGACTCGTCGCCGACCACCCAGACGCCCTTGCCGTCGTAGCCGCCGCGCACGGTCTTCAGGACCACCGGGTATCCGGCGCCCTCCGCCGCGAAGGCGGTCACGTCGGCCGGGTCGGCGACGAGCCGGTGCCGGGGGCAGGGCACTCCGATGGAGTCGAGCCTGGCCCGCATCACACCCTTGTCCTGGGCGTTGACCAGGGCCTCCGGGCCCGGCCGGACGGCGATGCCGTCGGCCTGCAGGGCCCGCAGGTGCTCGGTCGGCACGTGCTCGTGGTCGAAGGTGACCACGTCACAGCCGGCCGCGAAGCGGCGCAGGGTGTCGAGGTCTCGGTAGTCGCCGAGGACGACGTCGGAAACGACCTGCGCGGCCGAGTCCTGGGGGGTGTCGGCGAGGAGCTTGAACCGGATCCCGAGCGGGATGCCCGCCTGGTGCGCCATGCGGGCGAGCTGCCCGCCTCCGATCATGCCCACCACTGGAAAATTCGCATTGCCCGGGGAAGTCACCCCGCCAGGATATCCGGGCCGGTCGGAGGGCGTGGAACCGCTCCGGCAGTCGGGGCGTCTACCGCCAGGGGTCCTTCGATGCCGTACGGAGGGGCTGAGCCGATCGGCGGAACCGGGTAGCCTGGACGGCCAGGTCCTGGTACGCGTGATCCGATCATGTGCGTGCACGCAGGGCTCAAGGGGCCGTCGGCGTTCACGCACCGGGCCCCTTTCGTCCGCAGGCACATGGAGGCAGCCCGGTATGGCGACGACCACGGCGTCGAACCCCTCGCTGGCGCAGAGACTGCGCGGCCTGTCGGGCGAGGTGGTGAAGTTCGGCATCGTCGGCCTCAGCGGTGTGGTGGTCAACTTCGCCGTCTTCTGGGTCTGCATCAACGGCCTGCACCTGGCCTCGCTGCGCTCGAACATCGCCGCCACCCTGGTCGCGATCGCCACCAACTACCTGGGCTACCGCTACTGGCTGTACCGGGACCGCGACGCCGCCTCGCGCAAGCGCGAGATCACGCTCTTCCTGGTGTTCAGCGGCGCCGGCATGCTGATCGAGACCGGGGTGCTCGGCTTCACGGTCTACGTGCTCGGCCTCTCCTCGCACTTCGAGCAGCTGGCCGCCAAGGTGGCCGGCCTGGCGCTGGGCACGGTGTTCCGCTTCGTCTCGTACCGGACCTGGGTGTTCAAGGCCGTCCCGGAGGCGGCGGAGGCACCCGTGGCCGAGCCCGCGGCCGCCACGGCCGGGACCGCCCCGGCGGCCGGCGTGGTCGCCCAGGCCGAGCTGATGCTCGCCGCCGAGCAGATCCGGTACGCCAAGGCCGAGTAGCGGCCCGGCCCGCCGCGTTCCCGTCGCACCCCACGCACCCCGCTCGCCCCACGCACCTCCGCCCGCCCCGCTTGCCCCGCCCGCTGCGGCAGGAGGACAGTGGTGACCGGGGACGGACACGGCCTGCGGACGGTCACGGCAGAGGGGGACGAGGAGGCTCGTCATGGCGTTCGTCCAGATCATCGACTGCAGGACCGACAAGGTGGACGAGCTCAACGGTCTGTTGGACCGCTGGGCCGAGCAGACCGAGGGCCGGCGGACGGTCGACCACGCGATGCTGGCCACCGACCGGTCCGACCCCCGGCACGTGGTGGAGATCGTCGAGTTCGCGTCGTACGAGGACGCGATGCGCAACTCCCGCCTGCCGGAGACCGACCGGGTCTTCCGCCAGATGGTGGCGCTCTGCGACGAACCGCCCGCGTTCACCGATCTCGACGTGGTCCGGGACGCCCGGTTCTGACCCGGCCCGGCCGCGTACCCGCCGGACCGCCTCGGCCGCGGCCACCGCACGCCGCGCTACACGTCGCGCTACACGTCGCGCCGGCTGCGGCCGAGGAAGAGCGCGAACACCGCCGGCCGCAGCGAGAGCAGTTCCAGCCGCCCGCCGTCCGCCTCCGCGAGGTCGCGGGCGACGGCCAGCCCGATCCCGGTCGAGTTGCGGCCGCTGACCGCGCGCTCGAACACCCGGTTGCCCAGTTCCGCGGGCACCCCGGGGCCCTCGTCCTGCACCTCGACCACCGCGGACGTCCCGGACGGCCGGACCCGCAGGGTGATCGTCCCGGCGCCGTGCATCAGTGAGTTCTCGATCAGGGTGGCCAGCACCTGGGCGACCGTGCCGGGGGTGCCGACGGCGGTGACCCCGCGCAGGCCCTCGACCTGGAGCACCCGGCCGGTGCCGCGCAGCGACGCGCCCCACTCCTCCACCTGCTGCTTGACGACGTCGTCGAGGTCGAAGGCGACGGCGGTGGGGCTGCGCGGGTCGCGCTGGGTGGTGAGCAGCCGCTGGACGACGTCGGTGAGCCGCTCGACCTGCTGGAGGGCGATGGTGGCCTCCTCCTTGACGGTCTCCGGGTCCTCGGCGAGCGCGGTGATCTCCTCCAGCCGCATGGAGAGCGCGGTGAGCGGGGTGCGCAGCTGGTGCGAGGCGTCGGCGGCGAGCCGGCGTTCGGCGGTGAGCATCCGGGCGATCCGCTCGGCGCTGACGTCGAGCACCTCCGCGACCCGGTCGAGTTCGGGCACGTCGTAGCGGCGGTTGCGGGGGCGCGGGTCGCCGGAGCCGAGCCGCTCGGCGGTCTCGGCGAGGTCGGTGAGCGGGCGGGCGAGCCGTTTGGCCTGCCAGACGGCGAGGGCGACGGCGGCCTGCACGGCGAGCAGCGCGACCACGCCGAGCAGCAGCAGCATGTTGGCGATCTCGTGGTCGACGGCGGCCCGGGACTGCTCGACGGTGACGGTCTCACCGCTGACGCCCCGCTCCACCGCCTTCAGCAGGTGGTCGCCCGCCGGCCGCTGCCCGCTGGAGACGGTCGGCTGGCCGGGGATGACCACCTCGACGTACTGGCCCTCGGAGACCTGGTTGGCGAACTTGTCGCCGGTGACCGGCTCGTTGGCCGCCAGCCGGTTCTCCACCAGGGAGAGCACCCGGACGGCGGCGGCGTCCACCCGGTCCTGGGCGGAGCTGACGATGGTGCGCTTCTCCACCAGGGCGAGCGGGACGCAGAACACGACGACGACCACGAGGACGACGCCGAGCAGCGAGTTGATCATCCGGCGTTTCACGCTGCCGCTCCCCGTGGTGGTGCGAAGTGGTGGTACCCGCCCCGGTGCCGGGGGCGGAGGTGCCCGGTGGACCGGCCGGTCCGGCCCGGTCCTGGGGACGCCCCCCCCGGTCCTGCGCCGGCTAGTTCTTCTCGAAGCGGAAGCCCACCCCGCGCACGGTGGCGATGTAGCGGGGGTTGGCGGCGTCGTCGCCGAGCTTCTTGCGCAGCCAGGAGATGTGCATGTCGAGGGTCTTGGTGGAGGTCCACCAGGTGGTGTCCCAGACCTGCCGCATGATCTCCTCGCGGGTGACCACCCGGCCGGCGTCCCGGACCAGCACCCGCAGCAGCTCGAACTCCTTGGCGGAGAGGGTGAGCTCCTCCTCGCCGAGCCAGGCGCGGTGCGACTCGATGTCGATCTTGACGCCGTGCGCGCCGGTGGTCAGCTGGTCGACGTTGCCGCGCCGGAGCAGGGCGCGGACCCGGGCGAGCAGCTCGGCGAGGCGGAAGGGCTTGGTGACGTAGTCGTCGGCGCCGGCGTCCAGGCCGACCACCGTGTCGACCTCGTCGGCGCGGGCGGTGAGCACCAGGACGGGGCAGCTGCGGCCGTCGGCGCGCAGCCGGCGGCAGACCTCCAGCCCGTCCATCTCGGGCAGGCCGAGGTCGAGGACGACGAGGTCGACCTCCTCGCCGAGCCCGGCGGCCAGCGCGGAGGGGCCGTCCTCCCGGACGAGCACCTCGTAGCCCTCGCGACGCAGGGCCCGGGCGAGCGGTTCGGAGATCGCCGGATCGTCCTCGGCGAGCAGCACACAGGTCATGTGGTGATGGTAGTCCGCCGGGGTCAGGCCGTTGCGGCCGTGAGGTAGTTCACAGTGCGTGATCGTTATACAGAGGGCGATCAAGCCTCAACCGACACGCCCGGACCGCCCGTTCGGCGAAGATTCTGCTTTTGGATCTTGCAACCGAAGGAATTCGGGCTGCCTTACCATGGATCGATCAAGCGAATCTGCTGGCAGCTTTACCATCGCCATACCTAATTGCCGTGTTTTGTCAGCTGATGACGCCAAATATCGCCACGTAGAGTGGTTCCGTCCACGTCCGCCGCCACCCCCCTTGGCGGACGCTGTCAGGCAAGGAACCACTACACATGGCGTCTACGACCCTGGAGTCCGGCGTACAGTCGGCCTCTCCCAGCGGCAAGACCTTCCTCGGGCACCCCCGGGGCCTCGCCACGCTCTTCATGAGCGAGATGTGGGAGCGCTTCAGCTACTACGGCATGCGTGCCCTGCTGGTGCTCTACATGACCGCCTCCGTCACCGACGGCGGCCTCGGCATGAAGCTCGCCGTCGCGAGCGCCGTCTACAGCGTGTACACGGCCATGGTCTACCTGCTGGCTCTCCCGGGCGGATGGATCGCCGACCGCTTCCTCGGCGCCCGGAAGACCGTCGCACTCGGCGGCTCGATCATCATGATCGGCCACTTCCTGCTGGCCGTCCCCGCCGGCGTGTCGTTCTTCGCCGGCCTCGGCTTCATCGCGATCGGCTCGGGCCTGCTCAAGGCCAACATCTCGACGATGGTCGGCCACCTCTACGACGGTCCCAACGACCCGCGTCGTGACGGCGGCTTCACCATCTTCTACATGGGCATCAACCTCGGTGCCTTCGCCGCCCCGCTGGTCATCGGCACCGTCGGCCAGGAGGTCGACTGGCACCTCGGCTTCGCCCTCGCCGGCGTCGGCATGGCCCTGGGCCTGATCCAGTTCCTGCTCGGCACCCGCCACCTGAGCGCCAAGAGCGACGTGGTGACCTCGCCGATCTCGGCCGCCGAGAAGAGCGCCATCCTCAAGAAGGCCGGCCTCTGGCTGGCGGTGGCCGTCGCCTTCTACGCGGTCGTCGGGCTGACCGGCCACTTCACCATCAACTGGGCGATCTGGCCGCTGTCGATCGCGGGCATCGCGCTCCCGGTCTTCGTCTTCGCCAAGGTGAAGCGGGACAAGGACCTCGACGAGGCCGAGCAGTCCCGGATGAGCGGCTACATCTGGTTCTTCGTCGCCGCCGCCGTCTTCTGGATGATCTACGACCAGTCCGGCTCGACGCTGAACATCTTCGCCCAGGACAGCACGGCGTCGACCCTGTTCGGCTTCGACTTCCCGTCCAGCTGGTTCCAGTCGCTCAACCCGCTGTACATCATGGCGCTGGCCCCGGTCTTCGCCTGGCTCTGGGTCCTGCTCTCCCGCAAGGCCAAGAACCCCAGCACCACCATGAAGTTCGCCTTCGGCCTGGTGATGGTCGGCGCCTCGTTCATGGTCATGATGCTGGCGATGGCCGCCGCCTCCGGCGGTGCCAAGGTCACCCCGCTCTGGCTGGCCATGGTCTACCTGATCCAGACCGTCGGCGAGCTCACCCTCTCCCCGGTGGGCCTCTCCGTCACCACCAAGCTGGCGCCGGCCAAGTACGCCAGCCAGATGATGGGCGTCTGGTTCCTCGCGGTCACCGCGGGCGACTGCGTCGCGGCCGTCTTCCAGCTCGTCCTCGGCGACGGGGTGGTCGGATCCACCGGGTACTTCGCCTTCCAGGGCGCCATGGCGATCGTCGCCGGCGTGGCCCTCGCGATGTACCGCAAGAAGGTCGTCCGGCTGATGGGCGACGTCCACTGACGACGCCCGGCCGCACCGCCTGACCGCCTGCCCCCGGGGCCGGCGCGGAGTCCTGAGCTCCGCGCCGGCCCCGGTCGTCGTTCCCCCGCCGGCCCCGACCCCGGCCCCGACCCCGGCCCCGAGCCGACCCCGACGGCCCCCGACCCTGTCCCCGCTCCCGCTCCCGTTCCCGTTCCCGACCGTGGGTGACCGGACGGCCACCGGCATGCCAGTGTGCCGAGCATGACCACCGAATCCGCACCCGAACCGCCGCTCACCCTCCCCCGCCAACTCGCCCGCACCCGCCGCTTCACACTCGGCACGCCCGGCCTGCCCACCGTCTCCGCCGACGGCCGCACCGTCCTCTTCCTGCGCAGCCGCTCCGGCGACGACCCGGTCTCCTGCCTCTGGGCCCTCGACACCGGGACCGGGGAGGAACACCTGCTCGCCGCCCCGGCCGCACTCGGCGCCGACGACGGCGACCTGCCCGCGGCCGAGCTGATCCGCCGCGAACGCGCCCGCGTCCTGGCCTCCGGCATCACCGCCTACGCCACCGACGCCACCGGCCTGCTCGCCGCCTTCGCCCTCGGCGGCGCCCTCTGGCTCGCCGACGCCACGACCCGCGAGGTCCGGCCCGTCCCCGCCGCCGCCGGGGCCTACGACCCGCGCCCCGACCCCACCGGCCGCCGGATCGCCTACGTCAGCGCCGGCGCCCTGCGCGTCACCGACATCGACGACGCCACCATCACCACCACCGACGGCACCGCCACCGCCGGCAGCGGCGACCGCGCACTCGCCGAACCCGAGCACCCCGAGGTCGGGTACGGCGTCGCCGAGCACGTCGCCGCCGAGTCCATGCACCGCACCCGGGCCCACTGGTGGTCCCCCGACGGCACCCGGCTGCTGGTCGCCCGGGTCGACGAGCGCCCGCTGCGCCACCTCCACCTCGCCGACCCGTCCGACCCCTCGCAGCCGCCGCGCACCATCCGCTACCCGCTGGCGGGCACCGACAACGCCGACGTCTCGCTCCTGCTGCTCGGCCTCGACGGCTCCCGCACCGAGGTCCACTGGGACCGTGCCGCGTTCGAGTACCTCACCGCCGCCGGCTGGGACGGCCACGGCCCGTACGCCGCCGTGCAGAGCCGCGACCAGCGGACCGTCCGCACCCTCGCGATCGACCCCGCGGACGGCGCCACCCGCGTCCTCGCCGAACGCCACGACGAGCACTGGGTCGAACTCGTACCCGGCCTGCCGGTCCGGACCTCCTCCGGCGCCCCCGTCGACTCCGCCGACCTCGGCGACACCCGGCACCTCACCGTCGACGGCGAACCCGTCACCCCGCCCGGCCTCCAGCTGCACGCCGTCCTCGGCACCGACGGCGACCAGGTGCTCTTCACCGCCTCCGAGGAGCCGACGGAGAGCCACCTGTGGACGTGGGCCCCCGGCCCGGGCGCCGTCCGGCTGAGCCACCCGCCCGGCGTGCACACCGGAGTGCAGCGCGCCGGCACGCTGGTCCACACCGCCCGCACCCCCGGCGCCCCCGGCCCGCTCACCACCGTCCACCGCGCCGGGCACCCCGCCCGCACCCTCACCTCGCACGCACAGACCCCGGTGCTCACCGCCCGGCCCGAACCGCTCCGGCTCGGCCCGCGCGAACTGCGCGCCGCACTCTTCCTGCCCGCCGGCCACCGCCCCGCGGACGGCCCGCTGCCCGTCCTGCTCGACCCCTACGGCGGACCGGCCGGCACCAAGGTCTCGGCCGGCGGCGGCTGGCCCGACCTGGTCTCGCAGTGGTTCGCCGACCAGGGCTTCGCCGTGCTGGTCGCCGACGGCCGCGGCACCCCCGGGCGCGGCCCGCGCTGGGAGAAGAGCGTCCACGCCGACGTCGCCACCCCCGCCCTCGACGACCAGGTCGAGGCCCTCCACGAGGCCGCCCGCGCCCGGCCCGGGCTGCTCGACCTCGACCGGGTCGCCGTCCGCGGCTGGTCCTACGGCGGCTTCCTCGCCGCACTCGCCGTACTGCGCCGCCCCGACGTCTTCCACGCCGCCGTCGCCGGCGCCGCCCCGACCGACCACCGGCTCTACGACACCCACTGGAAGGAACGGTTCCTCGGCCACCCCGACGAACACCCCGAGTGGTACGACGCCTGCTCCCTGATCCCCGACGCCGCCGGGCTCCGCCGCCCCCTGCTGCTGATCCAGGGCCTCGTCGACGACAACGTGCTCCCCGCCCACACGCTGCGCCTGTCCGCCGCGCTGCTGGCCGCCGGGCGCCCGCACGAAGTCCTCCCGCTCGCCGGCATCGGGCACTCGCCGAGCGACGAGACGGTGTCCGAGAACCTGCTCCACCACCAGCTGGACTTCCTGCGGAGGTCGCTGGCACGGGCCTGAGCACGACGGCGGGGCCGGTGCTCTCCGCACCGGCCCCCGCCGCCCCCGACCCGACCCGCCGCCCCCGACCCGACCCGCCGCCCCCGACCCGACCCCGCGGGCCCGGGCCGACCCCGCGGGCCCGTCAGACCTCCCGGACGCCCGCCCGCCAGACCGCCGCCGTCAGCGGCACCCCCGGCCGGTACGCCAGGTGCACGGCCGAGGGCGCCTCCAGCAGCTGCAGGTCGGCCCGGGCGCCGACCGTCACCGTGCCCACGTCCGAGCGCCGCAGCGCGTGCGCACCGCCCGCCGTCGCCGCCCAGACCGCCTCGTCCGGCGTCATGCCCATCTCCCGCACCGCCACCGCGATGCAGAACGCCATCGAACTCGTGAAGCTGGAGCCGGGGTTGCAGTCGGTGGAGAGCGCCACCACCGCCCCCGCGTCCAGCAGCCGGCGCGCGTCCGGGTAGACCGCCCGGGTGGAGAACTCGGCGCCCGGCAGCAGCGTGGCGACCGTCGCCGAACCAGCCAGCGCGGCCACGTCCTCGTCCGTCAGGTGGGTGCAGTGGTCGGCCGAGGCCGCCCCCAGCTCGACGGCCAGCTGGACGCCGGGGCCGTAGGTGAGCTGGTTGGCGTGCACCCGGGGGGTGAGCCCGCGCTCGATGCCGGCGGTCAGGATCGCCCGCGCCTGGTCGCCGTCGAAGGCGCCCTTCTCGCAGAACACGTCCACCCAGCGGGCGTACGGCGCGCAGGCGTCCAGCATCGGCCCGGTGACCAGGTCGACGTACCCGGCCGGGTCCTCCGCGTACTCGGGGGCGACCACGTGCGCGCCCAGGTAGGTGGTCTCCGGCGTGTACGAGGAGGCGATCCGCAGCGCCCGTGCCTCGTCGGCGACGGTCAGCCCGTACCCGGACTTGCACTCGATCGTCGTGGTGCCCTGGCGGAGCGCCTCCCGCACCAGCCGGGCCAGGTTGGCGTCGAGTTCGGCGTCGTCGGCGGCCCGGGTGGCGGCGACCGTGGTGCGGATCCCGCCGGCGGTGTAGGGCTGGCCGGACATCCGGGCGTCGAACTCGGCGGTGCGGTCGCCGGCGAAGACCAGGTGGGCGTGCGAGTCGACGAAGCCGGGCAGCAGGGCGCGCCCCGCCGCGTCGAACCGCTCGTCGGCGGCGGGCGCCTCGGCGGCCGGGCCGACCCAGGCGACGGCGGCGCCGTCGATCACCACGGCCGCGTCGGTGAGCAGGCCGAGCGGCCCGGTCCCGTACGAGGGGTCGTTGGTGACCAGGCTTCCGATGCCGGTGATCAGCGTGCTCGGGATGCTCGGGGTGCTCACGTCATGCCTTTCGGGAACGGACCCGGGGGCGGACGGGACGGGCCCGCCCGCCCCCGGGTCGGCGAGGAGGGGAAACCGGGGGAACCGGCGGCTCAGCAGCTCAGCGCGGTGATCGAGGACCGCAGCGCGCCCGGCACGTCCGGCACCAGCTGGTGCACGCCGTCCCTGACCACGTGCCGCCCGCCGACCACCACGTGCCGCACGTCGGCCGCCGAGGCGGCGAAGACGGCGATCTCCGCACCGAGCCGGAACGCCGGACCGGCCGTCCGCACCGAGTCCAGCGCGACCACGGTGAAGTCGGCCAGCGCACCGGCCTCGATCCGGCCGGCCTCCGGCCAGCCCAGCGAGGCGTGCCCGTCCTCCGCCCCCGCCCGGAGCAGCGAGTTCGCCGTCCAGTGGCCCCGGGTGCGGGTCCGCAGCCGCTCGTTCAGCTCCAGCGCGCGGGCCTCCTCGAACGGGTCGATGACGGCGTGGCTGTCGCTGCCGAGGGTGACCGGGCAGCCGCCGGAGGCGAGCTGCCGGGCCGGGCCGATGCCGTCCGCGAGGTCCCGCTCGGTGGTGGGGCACATGCAGATCGTGGTGGAGGAGCCGGTGAGCAGCTCGACGTCCTCCTCGGTGAGGTGCGTGGCGTGCACGGCCGAGGTGCGCGGGCCGAGCGCACCGTGGTCGGCGAGCAGCCGGGTCGGGGTGACGCCGTGCGCGGCCAGGCAGGCGTCGTTCTCGGCGGTCTGCTCGGACAGGTGGACGTGCAACGGGGCCTCGCGCGTCGACGCCCACTGGGCGACGGTGCCGAGCTGCTCCGCGGGGACCGCCCGCACCGAGTGGACGGCGGCGCCGATCCGGGCGTGCTCGCGGGCCTTCAGCAGGTCGGCCCGCTCGGCCCAGGCGTCGGCGTCGCCGTCGCTGAACCGGAGCTGCGGCTTGGTCGGTTCGGCGCCGAAGCCGGACGACAGGTAGCAGGTGTCGAGCAGGGTGATCCGGATGCCGGCCCGGGCGGCGGCCTCGATCAGCGCCTCGCCCATCGCGTTGGGGTCGTCGTAGCGGGCGCCGCCGGGCGCGTGGTGCAGGTAGTGGAACTCGCCGACGGCGGTGATCCCGGCGAGCGCCATCTCCGCGTAGACGGCGGTGGCGAGGGCCAGGTAGCTGTCCGGGTCCAGCGCACCGGCGAACCGGTACATGGTGTCGCGCCACGTCCAGAAGGTGCCGGAGCCGACCTGGACGTGGCCGCGCAGCGCCCGGTGGAAGGCGTGCGAGTGGGCGTTGGCCTGGCCGGGCAGCAGCAGCCCGTCGAGCCGGACGGCGCCGGGCGGGCAGGGCCCGCTGTCCGGCTGGACCCTGGCGATCTTGCCGCCGGCGCCGGTGTTGATCAGCACGTCCTGCTCGACCACCGGCCCGTTGGCGTGCGGCAGCCAGGCGTACCGCGCCCAGTAAGTTGTCGTTTGCGCGCCTCCGGCACGGCCTACTGACACGCCAGGTCCTCCAGTACGTCGGCGAGGGCGGTCACGCCGGCCAGGCAGTCGGCCGTCTCGGCGTGTTCGGCCGGGGAGTGGGAGATGCCGCTCGGGTTCCGCACGAACAGCATGGCGGTCGGGATCGCCGATGCCAGGATCCCGGCGTCGTGTCCCGCCCCGGTGGGCAGCACGGGGATGCCGCCGGGGCCGCGCTTGCCGAGGACCTGCGCCAGGCGGTCGCGCAGCGGGCCGTCG
Source organism: Kitasatospora sp. NPDC042419 (assembly GCF_056437345.1). Classification (NCBI taxonomy): domain Bacteria; kingdom Bacillati; phylum Actinomycetota; class Actinomycetes; order Kitasatosporales; family Streptomycetaceae; genus Kitasatospora; species Kitasatospora sp. NPDC042419. Next base: position 714,483 of record NZ_JBWKAW010000002.1, on the reverse strand, counting down.
AAGTCCACCACCGGGGTGTAGGACTCGCGGGTCAGCTCGACCCGGACGCCGTCGCGCCCGCCGCGTTCGGACGCCGTCCGCCCGATCTCCTCGACCAGCTCGGTCAGGGTGGCCTCGTCGGCGGCCCGGGAGTCCAGCCAGCCGCGGACCAGGGAGGCGATCGCGTTGGTGCCGTTGGGCTCGACGGCGACCTTGCCGAAGGTGGCCAGCGCGCCCGCGAGCTTCGCCTTCTTCCGTGCGGCGAGCACGGTGTTGGCGTAGGTGAGCATCGGGTCGCGGCGGTCCTCGATCCGGGTGGTCCCGGCGTGGTTGGCCTCGCCGTGGAAGTCGAACCGCCAGCGGCCGTGCGGCCAGATCGCCGAGGCCACGCCGACCGGCTGGTCCTCGGTGAGGTAGCGGCCCTGCTCGACGTGGAGTTCGACGAAGGCGCCGATCCGGGCCAGCCGGTCGGAGTCGGCGCCGATCGCGGTCGGGTCGTAGCCGGCCCGCTCCATCGCGTCGGGCAGCCGGACGCCGTCCGCGTCGCGCAGCTCGTACGCGGCGTCCCGGCCCAGCACACCGGCGGTGAGCCGGGAGCCGATGCAGGCCACGCCGAACCGGGCGCCCTCCTCGTCGCCGAAGTTGACGATCGCCAGCGGGCGGGTGAACCCGGCGCCGCGCGAGCGCAGCTCGTCCAGCGCGGCGAAGGAGGAGACCACGCCGAGCGGGCCGTCGAAGGCGCCGCCGTCCGGGACGGAGTCCAGGTGCGAGCCGGTGACGACCGCGCCCTCGCCGGACGGGTCGCCGAGCCAGGCCCACTGGTTGCCGTTGCGGTCCAGCTCGTAGGTCAGGCCGCGGTCGCGGGCCTGCTGCTCGAACCAGGCGCGGCACTCGGCGTCGGCGGAGTTCCAGGCGAACCGGCGGTAGCCGCCGGAGGAGGCGGAGCGGCCCACGGGGAGCAGCTCCGCCCACATCCGCTCGAAGCTGTCGGAGCCCTGCTCGGTCACAGCTCGCCCATCGGGATGCGGACCCCGCGCTCGGCGGCGACCTCGTCGGCCCGGTCGTAGCCGGCGTCCACGTGCCGGATGACGCCCATGCCCGGGTCGTTGGTGAGCACCCGGCGGATCTTCTCCCCGGCGAGCGGGGTGCCGTCGGCGACGGTGACCTGGCCGGCGTGGATCGAGCGGCCGATGCCGACGCCGCCGCCGTGGTGGATGGAGACCCAGGAGGCGCCGGAGGCGACGTTGACCATGGCGTTGAGCAGCGGCCAGTCGGCGATCGCGTCGGAGCCGTCCAGCATCGCCTCGGTCTCCCGGTACGGGGAGGCCACCGAGCCGCAGTCCAGGTGGTCGCGGCCGATCACGATCGGGGCGGACAGCTCACCGGAGGCGACCATGTCGTTGAACCGCTCGCCGGCCTTGTCGCGCTCGCCGTAGCCGAGCCAGCAGATCCGCGCGGGCAGGCCCTGGAAGTGCACCTTCTCCTGGGCCATCTTGATCCAGCGGTGCAGCGACTCGTTCTCCGGGAAGAGGTCGAGGACGGCCTTGTCGGTCTTGGCGATGTCCTGCGGGTCGCCGGACAGGGCGGCCCAGCGGAACGGGCCCTTGCCCTCGCAGAACAGCGGCCGGATGTAGGCGGGGACGAAGCCGGGGAAGGCGAAGGCGCGGTCGTAGCCGGCCAGCTGGGCCTCGCCGCGGATCGAGTTGCCGTAGTCGAACACCTCGGCGCCGCGGTCCTGGAAGCCGACCATCGCCTCGACGTGCCGGGCCATCGACTCGCGCGAGCGCTGGGTGAACTCGGCGGGCTTCTCGGCGGCGTAGGTCGCCATGTCGTCGAAGGAGACGCCGACGGGCAGGTAGCTCAGCGGGTCGTGGGCGCTGGTCTGGTCGGTGACGATGTCGATCGGCGCGTCCATCGCGAGCAGCTGCGGGAACAGCTCGGCGGCGTTGCCCAGCAGGCCGATGGAGAGCGGCTGCTTCTTGTCGCGCGCGGCGGTGGCCAGCTCCAGCGCGTGCGAGAGGTCCTTGGCCTCGACGTCCAGGTAGCGGTGCTCGATCCGGCGGGAGATCCGGGACGGGTCGCAGTCGATACAGATCGCCACGCCGCCGTTCATGGTGACGGCCAGCGGCTGGGCGCCGCCCATGCCGCCGAGGCCGGCGGTGAGGGTGATCGTCCCCGCCAGGGTGCCGTCGAAGCGCTTGTTGGCGACGGCGGCGAAGGTCTCGTAGGTGCCCTGGAGGATGCCCTGGGTGCCGATGTAGATCCACGAGCCGGCGGTCATCTGCCCGTACATGGTGAGCCCGAGGGACTCCAGGCGGCGGAACTCCTCCCAGTTGGCCCAGTCGCCGACCAGGTTGGAGTTGGCGATCAGCACGCGCGGCGCCCACTCGTGGGTCTGCATGACGCCGACCGGCCGGCCGGACTGGACCAGCATGGTCTCGTCCTGCTTCAGCCCCTCCAGCGTCCGCACCATGGCGTCGAAGGAGCGCCAGTCGCGCGCCGCCTTGCCGGTGCCGCCGTAGACGACCAGCTTCGAGGGGTGCTCGGCCACCTCGGGGTCGAGGTTGTTCATGAGCATCCGCAGGGCCGCCTCCTGCTGCCACCCCTGCGTCGTCAGCTTGGTCCCCCGCGCCGCCCGAACCTCACGGGGCCCGCTCGCCTGCTGCACCATGTCCCAGCCTCCCTACGGATGAATTCATTCAGTCTCGACTCAACTGAATATATCCAAACATTCAGTCGCCGACCAGACCTGCGCACATCCGATCAGCGCCCGCGCGGCCGACCCCCGAGCGCTACCCTGAACCCGGCGAGCACCAGCCACTCGGCCCAGCGCCAGGGAGCGGAGGACACGATGACGGCCATCACCGTGCGGCCCGGCAGACTCCGGGATGCGGCGGAGGAGATCGAGCGGAGCACCGGCCTCCGCGTCCAGATCATCGGAGGAACCCTGGTGATGTCCCCGACCCCCCGCGGCAAGCACGCGGGGACCGTCAAGCGGCTCTCCCGACAGCTTGACCGGCTACTGCCCGGCGGCTTCGGTGCCTACGAGATGTCGTCGGTCGCGATGCCCGAGAACGCGGAGGACTACGCGACACCCGACCTGGTCGTCCTGCCCCTCGACTGGGAGGACGACGACAACTGGCTGGCGGACCCTCGCGATGTCGCACTGGCTGTGGAGGTCGTCTCCAGCTCGGAACGCGTCAGCCACATCGCCACCAAGACCAGCTGGTACGCGATCGCGGGCGTACCGGTCCTCCTCGCCGTGGACCCGCGCAAGGGGGTCTGGACGCTCTACACCCACCCCCGCGACGGCGCCTATCAGGGCGTGCTGCACGGAAAGTACGGCGAGCCCGTACCGCTCGCCGCACCGCTCCCGGGCGAGCTGAGCACCGCCGAACTCCCGGTCTACGCGCCCCGGCGCTGAGCGGCCGTCAGGCGGCCGCGTCGCCGTCCCAGTCGATGCCGATCTCGGCCAGCCAGCGGCGGTCGGCGGCGTCCGGGGTGGCCGGGCGGGGCGGGCGGGGGATCTCCTGGACGGGGCCCAGGCCGTAGCGTTCGGCCGCGGCGGCCGCACGGGCGTCGGGTTCGATCACGCCGACGTGCACCGCGGTGTCGTCGCCGGGATCGAGGACGGTCAGTTCGGGTTCGGGCAGACGGCGCAGGGTGACCCGGCGCCCGCAGGTCGGGCAGGACCACTCGTCGGCGCCCGAGGCGAGCCGGGCGACGAACTTCATCTCGTGGATCACGCGCATGGCGGCACCCCCTGTACAGAGGGATGCCCCGGTTTGTGACGACTACTCCAGCCGCGGCTACTCCAGGAAGAGCCCGCGCGCCGCCGCCGACTGCTCGATGGCCTCCAAACGGGCCTCCGCACCCGGGAGTTCGTCGCACATGGTCTGCAGCAGCACCCGGCCGAGCATCATCGGCGCGCAGGCGGTGTCGAAGACCAGGCCGGTGCCGACGGCGGCGGGCAGCATCAGGTCGGAGAGCTTGGCGACGGGCGCGAAGACGCTGTCGGCCACGGTGAGGACGGTCAGCCCGCAGTCCCGGGCGACCGCCAGAGCCTCCATCAGCTCGCGCGGGTAGCGCGGCAGGGCGAAGCAGAGCAGCGCGGTGGCGCCGGCCGCGGCGGCCTGTTCGAGGCGGTCGGCGAGCATGCTGCCGCCCTCGTCGAGGAGCCGGATGTCGGGGTGCACCTTGGCCGCGAAGTACGCGAAGCCGCGTGCCTGCGCGGAGGCGGCGCGCAGGCCGAGGACGGGCAGCGGGCGGGAGGCGGCGAGCAGCCGGGCGGCGCGGGCGATGGGCTCGGGGTCGGCGAGCAGCTCGGCGAGCAGGCGCAGGTGCTCGATCTCGGCGAGGACGGCCTGCTGGTGCTCGTTGCGGACGGCGTCGGCGGGGGTCTCGGGCGCGGCCGGCTCGCCGGCGCCGAGTTCGCGCAGCTGCTTGCGGAGCGCGGGGTAGCCGTCGTAGCCGAGGGCGACCGCGAAGCGGGTGACGGAGGGCTGGCTGACCCCGGCGAGCTCGGCGACCTCCACGCTGGAGAGGAACGGCGCCTCGTTGGCGTGGCGGACGAGGGAGTGCGCGATCCGCCGCTGGGTGGGGGTGAGCCGGTGGCCCTCGAAGAGCTGGAGCAGCCGGGCGGAGGGGCCGACCGTGCCGGTGTCGTCGGTGGCGGTCATTGCGGTACCTCCGGATGCGAGCTGTTCGGATGACTGTGCAGCAGCGGGCTGCCACTGGCAAAGACGTCTCGTACGCCGGGACACCGGGCGAGACCTCCGGGGACCGGCCGGGCGTCCGGTCCGGCGGGCCTCCGGGCGGGTCTCCGGGCGTCCGGCGTCGGGGCGTCCGGCCGGGTGACCGGGCGTCCGGTCCGGCGGGTGACCGGCGGGTATCCGGTGGGTGTCCGGCCTGGCCGGTCCCCGGGGCGACCCTGATTTCCCCCCTAGTCCTCCCGGATTACGGTGCGAACCGATGGACCGGCACGCCCTCGCGGGCGCAGGCTGGTCGCCATGGACACTCGCCAGGACGACCTGCGGCGCGATCTCGATGCCTCGCTGCAGGCCCGCAAGGAGCTCGGCAAGGAGTACGAGTCGGAACTCGTCGACTCCTTCCTCTCCCGCATCGACGCCCGGCTCGACGCCAGGGTGGAGCGCCGGGTCGCGGAGCGGCTCGGCCCCGCCGGCGGGTACGACCCGGCGGAGGGCCCCCGGCCGCACGGGCCCGGACGCCGGCCGCCCCACTCCCGCGGTTCGGGTGCCCGGGTGGTGCCGATCGTCTCGATGGCGCTCGGCATTCCGCTGTCCGGCATCGCGGGCGGCACCAGCGGGGTGTGGGGGCTGGTGGTCTGCTGGGCCGGCATCGTCGGCGTCAACGTCTCCGCCGCGCTGTCCGAGCGGCGGATGGACCGGACGGAACGGCGCCGTGCGGAGACCGCGCAGAGCGAGTGGGACTGATCCCGCCGCGGGCCGGGCCCGCCGGGGGCCCGGCCGCGCGCGGCGGCCGGGCCCGTCCGGGGCGGGCCCCGGTGCGCTCCGCGCGGCCGGTCATCAGGCCAGCGGCCCGGTGACCCGCTCGACCGCGTGCACCAGCTCGCCGGAGGCGACCAGCGCGGCGGCGGCCTCCAGGTCCGGCGAGAGGAAGCGGTCGCGGCCGGCGCCGCCGACCCCGGCCTCCCGGGCGGCGGCCATCGCCGCGGCGGTGGCGGGGGCCACCGTGCCGCCGGCGCCGCCCTGCTGGCGGATCTCCAGCGCCCGGGCGGCGGCGGTGAGTTCGACGGCGAGGATCCGGCCGAGGTTGTCGACGGCCTGGCGCAGCTTGCGCGCGGCGGACCAGCCCATCGAGACGTGGTCCTCCTGCATGGCCGAGGAGGGGATCGAGTCGACCGAGGCGGGCACGGCGAGCCGCTTGTTCTCGCTGACCAGCGCCGCCTGGGTGTACTGGGCGATCATCAGGCCGGAGTCCACGCCCGGGTCGTCGGCGAGGAAGGCCGGCAGGCCGTGCGAGCGGGCCTTGTCGAGCAGCCGGTCGGTGCGGCGCTCCGAGATCGAGCCGAGGTCGGCGGCGGCGATGGCGAGGAAGTCCAGCACGTACGCGACCGGGGCGCCGTGGAAGTTGCCGTTGGACTCCACCCGGCCGTCCGGCAGCACCACCGGGTTGTCGACCGAGGCGGCCAGCTCGCGGGAGGCGACCAGCGCGGCGTGCGCGAGGGTGTCGCGGCCGGCGCCGGCGACCTGCGGGGCGCAGCGGATCGAGTAGGCGTCCTGGACGCGCGGGGCGTCGTCCTGGTGGTGGCCGGTGAGGCCGGAGTCCTTGAGCACGGCCAGCATGTTGGCGGCGGAGAGCGCCTGGCCGGGGTGCGGGCGGATCGGGGCGTGCAGCTCGGGGGCGAGCACCTTGTCGGTGCCGAGCAGTGCCTCCAGGGTCATCGCGGCGGTGATGTCGGCGGTGGTGAACAGCCGCTGGAGGTCGGCGATGGCCATGACCAGCATGCCGAGCATGCCGTCGGTGCCGTTGATGAGGGCGAGGCCCTCCTTCTCCAGCAGCTCGACCGGCTCGATGCCGGCGGCGGCGAGCAGTTCGGCGGCGGGCTTCTCGACGCCGTCGGGGCCGGTCGCCACGCCTTCGCCCATCAGGACGAGCGCACAGTGCGAGAGCGGCGCGAGGTCGCCGGAGCAGCCGAGCGAGCCGAACTCGCGGACCACGGGGGTGATGCCCGCGTTGAGGATCGCGGCCATGGTCTGGGCGACCAGCGGGCGGACCCCGGTGCGGCCGCTGGCGAGCGTCTTCATCCGCAGGAACACCAGCGCGCGGACGACCTCGCGCTCGACCGCCGGGCCCATGCCGGCGGCGTGCGAGCGCACCAGCGAGCGCTGCAGCTGGGCGCGGAGTTCGGGGCTGATGTGCCGGACGGCGAGGGCGCCGAAGCCGGTGGAGACGCCGTAGACCGGGCGGGGTTCGGCGGCCAGGGCGTCGATCCGGGCGCGCGCGGCCGCCATTTCGGCGAGCGCGTCGGGGCCGATCTCGACCCGGGCGTTGCCCCGGGCGACGGCCAGCACGTCCTCGGCGCTGACGTCGGCCTTGCCGACCTGGACGAGCGGCGCGTGGGGGGCCGCAGCACTGTGCATATCCATATACACCATCTCATCAGGTGAATGAAGATATGACAACCACCCGGGCCCTGCTGAAACTCCTGCACCGGATCGGCGGTCACCTGGATTTTCGGATACCCCGCCCGGTGCCGCACGCTGTGGGGGTGGCGGACGCCCACGCGGCGCACGCCCGCACGGCGCACGGCACACCACGGCGCACAGCGCACCACGGCGGACGACAGGCACCGCGGACGACACCACCACGGTGACGGCCACGGTGCACACGGCCACGGTGCGCACCGCCACGGAGAGACCGACGGACACGGGAAGGCAGGCGGCACGATGACGCGGGCGACGGCGCGGCGGCGGGTGGTCCGGCTGCGGGGGGACGGACGGAGCACCCGGCCGGACGCCCTGGCGGCCGAGGAACCCCTGGAGATCCGGCTCGGCGGCGAGCCGCTCACGGTCACCATGCGCACCCCCGGACAGGACTTCGACCTGGTCGCCGGCTTCCTGGTCGGCGAGGGGCTGGTGCACGCCTCCGAGGACCTCGCCGCACTGCGCTACTGCGCCGGCACCGACGAGGCGGGCGCCAACACCTACAACGTGGTGGACGCGACGCTGCGCCGCGCCGGGGCGCTGCCGCTCTCCGCCCACCGCAACCTGCTCACCACCAGCGCCTGCGGGCTCTGCGGCCGCGACACGGTGGACGCCGTCCGCACCCACGTCCGCCACCCCGTCGCCGACGACCCGCTGACCGTCCCGCCCGCGCTGCTGTACGGGCTGCCGGACCGGCTGCGGGCCGCCCAGCGGACCTTCGAGTCCACCGGAGGCCTGCACGCGGCGGGCCTGTTCGACGGCGCCACCGGCGAGCTGCTCTGCGCCCGCGAGGACGTCGGCCGGCACAACGCGGTGGACAAGGTGGTCGGCTGGGCGCTGCGCGCGGGACGGCTGCCGCTGACCGGGCACGTGCTCCTGGTCAGCGGCCGGGCCTCGTTCGAGCTGACCCAGAAGGCGGCGCTGGCCGGCGCCCCGCTGCTGGCCGCCGTGTCGGCGCCGTCCTCGCTGGCGGTGGACCTGGCGGAGGAGCTGGGACTGACCCTGGTGGGCTTCCTGCGGGGCGAGGGCGCCAACGTGTACACCCGCCCGGACCGGATCGTCTGAGCCCGCCGGCCCGGCCGGTCCCCGCCGGCCCGGCCCGGCGCCCGCCGCGGCGTCACCGCAGCTCGGCCTCGATCAGGTCCGCCGCACGGGCGGTGCCGCCCTCGGCCCGGCTCTCGGCGCGCAGCACGTCGAGGCGGGCGGCCACCTCCGGGTCGCCGGTCAGCTCCAGCAGGGCGGCGCGCAGCGCCTCCGCGGTGGCCTGCTCGGTGTCGAGCCGGCGGGCGACGCCCAGCTCCACCAGCTTGTCCGCGTTGCCGAACTGGTCGACGGCCTGCGGCACCGCGATCATCGGCACCCCGTGGTGGAGGCCCTCGCTGCTGCCGCCCATGCCGGCGTGCGTGACGAAGGCGTCGGCCTTCGAGAGCACGTCGAACTGCGGCACCCACCGGTGCACCTCGACGTTGGCCGGCACCTCGCCCAGCTCCGCCAGGTCGGTGTGCCGGCCGACCTGGAGCACGACGTGCCAGCCGGGCAGGCCGCCGAAGGCCTCGACGCACGCCCGGTAGAAGGCGGGCTGGTGGGTGAAGGCGGAGCCGAGCGAGACCAGCAGCACCTTCTCGGCGCCGGCCGGCCGCTGCCAGCTGCCCTGGTGCGAGCGGTCGCCGAAGCACTGGCCGACGAAGGTGTACCGCGCGGGGTCGACCCGGTCGGCGTTGGGCTGCAGGGCGCGCGGGATCAGGGCGAGGGCGCGGGCCGGGAGGGCCTTGAACTCCTCCGGGTCCCGGACGAGGGTGTCGTTCTCGGCCAGCCAGTCGGCGAACCGCCGCAGGTACTCGGGCCCGCCGGGGCCGGTGCGGATCGCCTCGAACACGTCGGCCATGTCCTTCTCGAAGCCCTCCCAGGCGACGTAGGTCGGCGAGAGCTGGAGGGCGGGGACGCCGTGGCCCTCGGCCACCGCCCGCCCGGTGAACCCGGCGATGTCGTACAGCACGAGGTCGGGCCGGTCCTCCTCGAAGAGCCTGCGGACCACCGGGGTCATCGCGACGGCGTCGTCGAGGAAGAGGTTCTGGATCCCCACCGGGTCCTGCAGCCACACCTGGGAGTCGTCGGTGAGCGGCAGCGCGGTCGGGTAGGGCACGAGCGTCGCGCCGGTCGCCTCGATGGCGGCGGCGAAGGAGGCGTCGTTGACGTAGCTGACCCGGTGGCCCCGGGCGACGAGCTCGGCGACGACGGCGAGGTTCGGGTTGACGTGGCCGTGGGCCGGGATCGAGACCATGGCGATGTGCGCGGAGCGGGTCATGTCGGTCGTCCTCCGTCGAGATGATGAGACGAGACGGTTCGTCTCGCTGAACACCCCCACAGCATGACCTGACGACCCGCCATTCGTCAAGACGAGACGGTTCGTCTCGTTGTGGCGCTAGGATGCCCCCATGCCCGGACAGACCACCCCCGACCCCAGCCGCCGCAGCCAGCAGAGCCGCGCCGCGATCCTCACCGCCGCCGCCGAACTGGTCTCCGAGGTGGGCTTCGCCAAACTCACCATCGAGAAGATCGCCGCCCGCGCCGGAGTCGGCAAACAGACCATCTACCGCTGGTGGCCCTCGAAGGGCGCCGTCGTCTTCGACGCCTTCCTCGCCGCCAACGAGGACGCCTCCGGCAGCCTCGCCCTGCCCGACACCGGCGACCTCGCCGCCGACCTGCGGGCCGTCCTGCGCCCCACCGCCGACGAGCTCACCGACCCCGTCTTCGAGAACACCGGCCGGGGCCTGATCTCCGAGTACCTGGTCGACCCGGCCCTGCTGCGCGAGTACCGCGAACGGCTGCTCGACCCGCTGCTGGAGGTCACCCGCGAACGCCTGCGCAGCGCCCGCACCGCCGGACAGCTCCCCGCCGACACCGACCTCGACCTCGCCGTCGAACTGCTCTACGGGCCGATGTACTACCGCTGGCTGCACGGTCTCGGCCCGGTCGACCACGCGTACGCGGACCGCCTCGTGGCGGCGGTCCTGCGCGCGCTCGGAGCGACGGACGGCGGCTGACCTCAGCCGCGGCCGCGGCGGCGGAGCACCAGCACGACCACGATGATCACGGCGATCACCACCAGCACCAGCACCGCGCCGATCAGCAGGCCCATCATCTTGCCGAGGCCCTTCTTCTTCTTCTTTTTCTTGGCCTTGTCCTTCGAAGCGGCCAGCCGGGCGGTGTCGTGCCGGTCCGCCGCCGCGGCGGCCGGTCCAGCGGCCGGGCCGGCGGCCGCCGGGGCCGCCTGCGCCGCCGCCCCGACCACCGGCACCGCCTGGGCGGCGACCGGGAGCACGGCCGGAGCCGAAGCCGGAGCCGCCGAGGCCGCGGGAGCGGCGGCGAGCGCGCCACCGCCGAAGGCGAGCACCGCGGAGAGGACGAGGCCCGTCAACCGAGCGCGCATAGGAGTCAACCCCCGAGAATCCGATCCGGCGCGGCCCCGACGGCCCGCCGACCGCCGACACCATCCCACGCCCGCGACGCCGCGCCCAGACCCGCGGAGCCCCCGCCACCGGACCGCGACCGGCTCGGAACAGACCGGTCACCGAACCACCACACCACGACGACGCAGGACCGGCCGCCCCTCGGCCGCCCTTCCCCTCCGGCCCTCGGTCAGCCCCTCCCCCGGCCGCTCCCCCCCGGCCTCAGCCCACCGGCGGCGAAGCCGGGCCGGCCAGCGCGACGGCGACCAGCGCGCGCAGGGCCGCGGCGACCTGCCCCAGCGGCAGCGTGGCATCGTCGGCGAACAGCTCCAGCAACCACCCGCCCGCCGCGTTCTGCCCACCCGCCGCGACCATGCCCCGGTAGCCCGAGACCACCAGCATGGCCTCCTCCGCCGGATCGTTGCCCGCCGCACCCGCCCGCAGCGCGAACGCCCCGCCGCGAACGGCCCGGCGGGTCATCGGATAGTGCCGCAGGTCGAAGACGGCGTCCGGAGCCTCGATCTGGGCCCGCTGCGTCTCCGCCCGGGTACTGCTCGGCCCACTGGTCATCCGGTACACGGCGTGCTGCGCGGTGCGCATCAGCTGCGAACCGGGCGGCACGTACGAGATCCACCAGCCCACCGCGTCCAGCAGCCGGGCCGAGGTCTCGGCGACGACCGCCAGCTTGCCGATGGTGTCGGCCGGGTGGACGGAGCGGGCGCCGCCCTGCTGGTCCAGCGCGGTGAGCACCGCGGTCAGCAACTGCCCCGGGTCGGCGCTGTGCGCGGCGCCGCGGAACCGCCGCCGGTCACCCGCCCCGGCCCGGCCGCCCGGCCGGGGCCGCCCGTCGGCCCGGTGGTGCGGGTCGGCGGCGTCGGCGAGCAGCACCGTCGGATCGGGCGAGAAGCCCGGGCCGTGGCTGCGCCCGGCGACCACGGGGTGCGCGGCGCGGGCGGCCTTCGCCCGGTACTGGGCGGCGTCGGCGAGCCGGAAGAGCCGGTCGGGCGTGGTGACCGGGCCGATCGAGTCACCGGTGGAGGCGACCCCGCAGGCGACGCCCTCCCCCTCGGCCAGTGCCAGCGCCCGCGCGCACAGCTCCTCGGCGACGGCGACCACCTCGTCCGCCTTCTGACCCTCGGCGAGCAGGCAGAACTCGTCGCCGCCGAGCCGGGCGGCGAGACTGCCGGGGAGCTTGGCGGCGGCCAGCGACAGCTGGTGGGCGAAGCGCTCCAGCAGCCGGTCGCCCACCTCGTGGCCGAGCTGGTCGTTGACCCGCTTGAGGCCGTTGACGTCGCAGACGACCAGCGAGACCACCGTGTTGTCCCGGTTGTGGGCCTCCAGCGCGCTCTCCAGCCGGGCGTCGACCGCGCGCCGGTTGGCCAGGCCGGTCAGCGGGTCGGAGAAGGCGAGCTTGCGCAGGTCGGCGAGCCGCTCGGTCTGGGCGAGTCCGGCCGAGATCTGGGCGGCGAGCAGGGTCGCGTAGTCGGCGTCCGCATCGGTGAACCCGGCCGTCCCGGTGCTCCGGGCCAGGTAGAGCTCGCCCCAGGCCTGCCCGTGCAGGACGATCGGCGCGACCACGCAGCAGGCCCGCCCGCGCCGGCGCAGCGCGGCGGCGCGCTCCTGGCAGTACGCGCCCGCGGTCGGGTGTGCGTGCCCGGCGTGCGGCTGGCTGTTGTCGGCGGTCTGGACCCAGGCGCGCGGCAGCCGCCCGGTGGTCCAGCGCTCCTCCAGGTACGTGACGATCTCGGGGAAGTCGGCCACCGGGTAGGACTCGTCCTCGGGCAGCTCCTCCTCGCCGGGCGAGAGCTCCCCGTGGTTGACCAGGACCCGCAGCCGACCGGACTCGCGGTCCCAGACCGAGACGGCCGCCATGGTGGCGCCCAGCGCCTCGGTGGCGCGCGCGGCGGCGGCCCGGACGGCCTCCAGCGGGGTGAGCGCCCCGGCCATGTCCTGGGCGAGTTCGACCACCGAGGTCAACCGCGTGTCGGGGGCCTCGGGGGGCGGCTGCCGCGTCCGGTCGCAGTCGCAGCCGCGGTCCGTCATGGTCGCCTCACTGCTCACCGGCTCGCCTCGCTCCCTGTGCTCGGTCCTGCTCGGCCCCCTCGGCGGACCACCGGGAACCGCGCCCCGGGGAACCCCGCCCCGGGAACCGCACCCATTCGGCCGCTTGCACCAAGACTATGGCGGTTTCGTTCGGTTATGCCCCGTTTGCCGAAGAGGATCCGCCGGACAGTACGACGTTCAACCGTTCGGCTTGCGGCAGGACCGTGCCCGGCCGGAGGCGGTTCCACACCGCCCGACCCGAAGCCGCCCGACCCGGAGCCGGCCGACCCGCTCCGCCGCGCCCTACTCCGTGCGCAGCCGCCGGGAGAGCAGCCACGGCTCGACCAGCCCGAGCCCGCGCACCGGCCGGCGCCACATCGGCTGCAGGTTGAACCGGTACCCGGCGTGCGGCCCGAACACCGGCAGTCCGCCGGCCGGCGGGAGCCCGGCGGCCGCCGAGAGCGCCTCGGCCAGCCCGGGCCCGTCCGCGTCGGCCGGCGCGACGCTGCCGTGCAGCTCCAGCGCGGCGGCGAACTCGCCGTCGATCAGCACCGCGTCCTTGGGCGCGATCGAAGTGAGGCGGCTGGCCAGGTTCACGGTGGTGCCGAAGACGTCGCCCATCCGCGAGGTGACCGTGCCGAAGGCCATGCCGACCCGCAGCGCGGGGATGGTCTCGTCCTCGGCCAGCGCCTCGATCAGGCTGAGCGCGATCTCGGCGGCGGTCACCGGATCCTCGGAGACGTAGAGGATCTCGTCACCCAGCGTCTTGATCACCCGGCCGCCCTGGCCGGCGATCAGGTCGGAACAGGTGTTCTCGAAGGTCTCGACCAGCTCGCCGAGCTCCTCCTCCTCCAGCCGCCGGGAGAGCCGGGTGAAGCCGACCAGGTCGGCGAAGCCCACCGCGAGCCGGCCGCTGGTGATCTCGTTGTCCTCGGCGGCCTGCACCACCCGGCCGGTCACGGCGGCCAGCTGGCGGCGCCACACGTAGACCAGGAACTGCTCCAGCTCCGGCAGCAGCAGCTCGACCAGCGGGTACGCGACGTCGGCGCGGGTCAGACCGGGCTCGACGGACTGGGTGAGGTTCTCCAGGAAGGTGTCCATCTGCCAGCCGGCCAGCCGGGCCGTGGTCTGGCCGGTGGAACGCGCCACCTGGATCGCCATCGACTCGCTCAGCAGGCCCGACTCGACCAGCCCGGCCAGCCGGCGCAGGGCGATCACGTCACCGTCGGTCAGCGCCCGGGACTGCCCGATGTCCGGGAAGCCCATCGCCCGCCAGAAGCGGGTGGCCAGCTCCATCGGGACGTCGGCCGCCCGCGCGGCCTGGTACGGGGTGTAGCGGCGCGGCGCATCCAGGATCAGGCGCTCCAGGTCGAGGGCGACCGTCTGGTCCTGGGAGCCCGCCGTGCCGCCGTTGCTGCCGTCCTCTGCCACCGGTCCGTCCCCGTGCGGTCGCCGCACTCGCCTCGTGTCCTGCCTGTCCGGGCGCGCCCGCCACCCCGGCGGGCAGTGGCGCGCCTCACACTGCTGCCAGGTGGAATATTCGCACGGAATCCCGCGATCCGGGGCATCCGCCCGGGTCAAGGGGAAGTGAAGACTCCCATCGGCCCGGGCCGTTCCGCGCCCCGGCGCCGCTCCCCCCGGCCCGCGGAACCGGCGGCGCGGACGACACCGGCCGCCGGCGCGGCCCAGGCCGTCGGCACCGCCCCGGCCGCCGGCGCGGCGCAGGCCGTCAGCGCGGCGCAGGCCGGACGTGGACGACGTCACCCGCGCCGACCGGCTGCCGGGAGCCGTCGGGCGTCCGGACCACCAGCCGGCCGTCCCCGTCGACCGCCACCGCCTCGCCCAGCAGCTCGCGGTCACCGGGCAGCAGCACCCTCACCTCCCGGCCCAGCGTCGTGCACCGGTCCGCGTACGCGCGCAGCAGCCCGCTGGCGTGCGGATCCCCGGCGGCCGCCGTCCACTCCCCGTACAGCTCGGCGAAGTCGCGCAGCAGCGCGCGCAGCAGGGTGGACCGGTCCGTCACGGCGGCACCGGCCAGCGCCAGCGAGGCCGCGGTCGGCACCGGAAGCTCGGACTCGCGCAACGAGACGTTGACGCCCAGCCCGGCGACCACCGCGCCACCGCTCAGCTCGGTGAGGATGCCGCCCAGCTTGCGCTCCGACCCGTCGATCCCGACCTGGAGGTCGTTGGGCCACTTCAGGCCGACCTCGACCTCGGCGACCCGGCTCAGCGTGCCGGCCGCCGAGACGCCGACCAGGATCGGCAGCCAGCCGTACCGTTCGACGGGTACCTCGTCCGGGCGAAGCAGGACCGAGAGGAAGAGGCCCGAGCGGGCCGGTGCCGTCCACTGCCGTTCCAGCCGTCCGCGGCCGGTCCGCTGCGCCTCGGCGACCAGCACCGCGCCCTGCGGGGCGCCGTCCCGGGCCCGGGCGGCGAGGTCGGTGTTGGTGGAGCCGGTCTCGTCGACGACGTCCAGCGAGGTCCACAGCCCGCCCGGCGTCAGCAGGTCCCGGCGGAGCGCGGCGGCGCTCAGCGGCGGGCGGTCCAGGTCGGTCCACGGCGACGGCCCGGCGTGGCCGAAGCCGCGCAGTCCACTGCGGCGGGGGGTGTCGGAGGTCATGCGGCACACCCTAGAGGCCGTAGGCCGCCCCATCGTCCCGCAGATCGGCCGCCTGCCACACTGTGTCGCTGGCCATAACGGGAAACCCTCCGCGATGGCTACGCTACCCAACGGTAGTTCGTAGCGCCGCCCTGCCCTCATCCGCGCGGGTCCCCACCCGGCCCGCGCGCCCCCGAAACAGGTCGCGGCCATGGATCAGGGAGAGCCACCGGATGACCGAGGCGCCGTACGACCCGCACACCACCGCCGGCAAGCTCGCCGACCTCCGGCGCAGGCTCGACGAGGCGGTGCACTCCGGCTCCGCCAAGGCGGTGGAGAAGCAGCACGCCAAGGGCAAGCTGACGGCCCGCGAGCGGGTCGCGGAGCTGCTGGACGAGGACTCGTTCGTCGAGTTCGACGAGTTCGCCCGGCACCGCTCGACCAACTTCGGCCAGGAGAAGACCCGCCCGTACGGCGACGGCGTGGTCACCGGGTACGGCACCGTCGACGGCCGCCAGGTCGCCGTCTTCGCCCAGGACTTCACCGTGTTCGGCGGCTCGCTGGGCGAGGTCTTCGGCGAGAAGATCGTCAAGGTCATGGACTTCGCGCTGAAGACCGGCTGTCCGGTGATCGGCATCAACGACTCCGGCGGCGCCCGGATCCAGGAGGGCGTGGTCTCGCTCGGCCTGTACGGCGAGATCTTCCGCCGCAACGTGCACGCCTCGGGCGTGATCCCGCAGATCTCGCTGATCATGGGCCCCTGCGCGGGCGGCGCGGTCTACTCCCCCGCGATCACCGACTTCGTGGTGATGGCCGACCAGACCTCGCACATGTTCATCACCGGTCCCGACGTGATCAAGACGGTCACGGGCGAGGACGTCGGCATGGAGGAGCTGGGCGGCGCGCGCACCCACAACACCAAGTCCGGCAACGCGCACTACCTGGCCACGGACGAGAAGGAGGCGATCGAGTACGTCAAGAGCCTGCTCTCGTACCTGCCCTCCAACAACCTCTCCGACCCGCCGTCCTTCCCCGAGGAGGCGGACCTCGCGGTCACCGACGAGGACCTCGAACTCGACACCCTGGTGCCCGACTCGGCGAACCAGCCGTACGACATGCACAAGGTGATCGAGCACGTCCTCGACGACGGCGAGTTCCTGGAGACCCAGCCGCTGTACGCGGGCAACATCCTCACCGGTTTCGGCCGGGTCGAGGGCCACCCGGTCGGCATCGTCGGCAGCCAGCCGATGGACCTCGCCGGCTGCCTGGACATCGCCGCCAGCGAGAAGGCCGCCCGGTTCATCCGCACCTGCGACTCGTTCAACATCCCGGTGCTGACCTTCGTCGACGTGCCCGGCTTCCTGCCCGGCACCGAGCAGGAGTGGGACGGCATCATCCGCCGCGGCGCCAAGCTGATCTACGCCTACGCCGAGGCCACCGTCCCGCTGATCACCGTGATCACCCGCAAGGCCTTCGGCGGCGCGTACGACGTCATGGGCTCCAAGCACCTGGGCGCCGACCTCAACCTGGCCTGGCCGACCGCGCAGATCGCGGTGATGGGCGCCCAGGGCGCGGTCAACATCCTGCACCGGCGCGAGCTGGCCGAGGCGGACGACGTCGAGGCCAGGCGGGCCGAGCTGATCGCCTCCTACGAGGACACCCTGCTCAACCCGTACCTGGCCGCCGAGCGCGGTTACGTCGACGCCGTCATCGCGCCGAGCGAGACCCGTCGGCACATCGTCCGCGGCCTGCGCGCGCTGCGCGGCAAGCGCGAGACGCTGCCGCCGAAGAAGCACGGCAACATCCCGCTGTAGTCGCCCGCTGCGAGAGGATCGCGAGAGGATTGAGCATGGCCCCGATCCACGTGCTGCACGGGCAGCCGACCCCCGAGGAGCTGGCCACCGTCCTGGCGGTGGTCCAGGCCCGGGCCGCCGCCGCGCAGGCTGCCGCCGAGGCGGCCCGCCGTGCCGGTGCCGGCCCGGACTCCCCCTGGAACGACCGCGCCCGCAGGCTCCGGGCCGCCCCGCGCCCGGGCGTCAACGCCTGGCGCACCTCCGGCTGGGCCGGATAGGGCACCGCGCCGGACCGCACCGCTGCTTTGCAAAGCGGTGCTGGCGCTTTGCAAAGAGTGGGGATCCGCCTGAATCGGCGGATCCCCAACTCTTTGCAAATACCCGCACTTTGCAAAGAGCACGGCGGCGCACCTCGGCACACGCCCGGATTGCCCCGAAACCTGAGTACGGATACTCAGGCGTCCCGGCAGTCCCGCGGAGCACCCTGGACGAGTGCTCTGGTCAGACCCACGCGACGAGCCGTCCCCGGAAGCCCAGCGAATGCAGCGCAGGCTGCACCGGGCCGGCCATGTGCTCGCCGCCCTCACGCTGCTGATCGCCGTTCTGCTGATGATCTGAACGCGACGCGCCGAACGGCCGACCGGACCGCCCCTCTACCCTGGTGGGCATGACCGACCGCCGCGGCCTCGTGCTCGCCTCCGCCTCCCCCGCCCGCCTCGGACTGCTGCGCCAGGCGGGCCTCGACCCGCGCGTGGTGGTCAGCGGCGTCGACGAGGACGCGATCACCGCCGCCACCCCCGCCGAGCTGGCGCTCGTCCTGTCCGAGGCCAAGGCCGCCGCCGTCGCCGCCGGGCTCACCGACGGCGAACTCGTGGTCGGCTGCGACTCCGTGCTGGAGCTGGACGGCCAGGCGCTGGGCAAGCCCGCCGACGCCGCCGAGGCGCTGGCCCGCTGGCAGTCGATGCGCGGCCGCGCCGGCGTGCTGCGCACCGGCCACTGCGTGATCGACACCGCCACCGGGCGGCAAACCTCCGCCACCGCCTCGACCACCGTCCGCTTCGGCACCCCGGACGACGCCGAGGTCGCCGCCTACATCGCGACCGGCGAACCGCTGCACGTCGCCGGGGCGTTCACCCTGGACGGCCGTTCGGCGCCGTTCGTGGAGGGCATCGACGGCGACGCGGGCAACGTCATCGGCCTCTCGCTGCCGCTGCTGCGCGCCCTGCTCGCGGAGCTGGACGTCCGGATCACCGACCTCTGGGTCTGAGCTCAGCCACCGGCCGGGGCGTTGGCGGCCAGGAAGGCCAGCACGTCCGGCAGCGCGCCGTCCTTGAGCAGGTCGGCGCCGTGGTTCGAGCCCGGGTAGAGCTTCAGCTGCCGGACCGGGGCGGTCGCGGCGGCGTACAGCCCCCTGGCGTCGGCGGCGAACGGGGCGTCGTCCTCCTCGGCGGCGAAGAACTCCGGCACCCGGGAGGACTTCACCGCCGTCGTGGCGTCGTCCTGGCCGAAGCGGGCCGGGCCGCTGAGCGAGACCACGGCCGCGACCGGCAGCGGGCTCGGCGCCGAGCCGACGACCAGCGAGCCGGTGCCGCCCTTGGACGCGCCGACCAGGACGACCCTGGCGAACCCCTTGGTCTCCAGCCACTTCACGGCGGCCGGGAGGTCCTCCACCGGGCTGTCCGGCACCTCGGAGGCCAGCACCGCGTACCCGGCCGCGGTGAACGCGGGCAGGTAGGGGACCCAGTCGCAGAGCGAGCCGCGGAGCTGGTGCGAGAAGACGACGGCCACCGCGGCCGGGCCCGCGTCCGCCGGCCGGAAGTAGGCCGGGCGGACGCCGGAGGCGGCGGGCAGGTCGAGACTGCCGGCGTCGGCCTGCGCCTGGGTGAGGCAGCCGTGGGTCCGGGCCGGACCGGCCGCCGGCGCCGAGGCGCCCGCCGACGCCCGACCGGACGCAGAGCCGGACCCAGGACCGGATGCAGGACCGGACGCAGGGCCGGCTGATCCCGTGGACGCCCCCGCCGCCCCACTCGTACCCGAACTGCTGCACCCGGCCGTCGCCAGTGCGCCAAAGACGAGTGCTATTAACGCCAACTTCCCCGTTGATTGCCTCATTTGATGCACGCTAGGAGGGCGCTCCGGCACCGTCAACGGTCCGGACCAAGGCCGTCGGCCGGCCCACCGCTAGGCTGACCGACACCGTTCGAACGGGGGAGGTGGTGGGCGGATGACCGACAGCCTGCTCAACGTGCTGCTGGGGCTGGTGGCCAGCGCACTCAGCGCCGCGATCGGCTGGCTCGGCCAGAGCCTGCGCCGAAGACGGCGGCTGGACCGGACCAGGGCCTTCCTCGGCCTCCCGGCCGGCAGCGAGTGCCTGATCGTGGTCAACCGCAGCATCGGCACCGGCGCGCACCCCCGCACGGTCACCCGGCGCGACGCCTACGCGCTGATGGAGCTGGCCGCGCTGGTGAAGGAGTGCGGCGCGCAGGCCGACCTGGTCGCGCACGACGCCGCCCCGCGCAGCCTCGGCGCCAAGACCGAACTCTGCTTCGGCGGCCCCGTCTCCAACGACCGGATGGCCGCCCACCTCGCCTGGGGCCTGCCCGGGGTGACCGTCACCAACGGCCCCGAGGCGGCCGACAACGCGATCACCGTCGGCGGGCGCTCGTACACCGCCGACTGGGACGTCGAGACGTACGTGCTGCTCGCCCGCCTCGCCACCCCCGCGGGCGGCCGCCCGGTCTTCCTGGTCTCGGGCCAGACCGGGGTCGCCAACCAGGCCGGCGTCCGCCACCTGGTGACCCACCACCGGGCACTGGCCCGCCGCCACGGCACCGACGGCACCTTCGCCCTCCTCCTGCGGGTGAACAACCCCCGGGCCTACGGGCCGGACGTGGTCGAGCAGGTCGCCGACATCACCGCCCAGGCCCTGGAGCGCGCGCCCACCGCGGCCGCCGCCACCCCTGCCGGCACCCCCTCCGGCACCCCTGTTCCGGCGTCAACCCCCTGAAGAACACCGGGGAGCGGCTCGCGGACCGCTGGAGTGTGGCCAAGCCCACGGCCCCGCCGGGCCGCCGGGTCACCCTGCGCAAGCACCGGACCCCCTCCACCCCACCAGCCGCCACCTGGGGAGACTCCCGTCGGGCCGCCCACCACCCGCCCGGGCGCATCACCCTCCGTGTGGGATAGTTCACAACCTGGGGCTACTCGCCGGTACCGCCCAGGAATCCATAAACTCAACGAGGTTCAAGAAGGGAGCCACAGTGCGCAAGGTGCTCATCGCCAACCGCGGGGAAATCGCCGTCCGCGTCGCCCGTGCCTGCTCGGACGCCGGTATCGCCAGCGTCGCCGTCTACGCCGAGCCGGACCGGGATGCGCTGCACGTCCGCGCGGCCGACGAGGCTTACGCGCTGGGCGGCGACACCCCCGGCACCAGCTACCTGGACATCGCCAAGGTCCTCCAGGCCGCCGCCGACTCCGGTGCGGACGCCGTCCACCCGGGCTACGGCTTCCTGTCGGAGAACGCCGAATTCGCCCAGGCCGTCATCGACGCGGGCCTCACCTGGATCGGCCCGCCGCCGCAGGCCATCCGCGACCTCGGGGACAAGGTCACCGCCCGGCACGTGGCGCAGCGCGCCGGTGCCCCGCTGGTGGCCGGGACGCCCGACCCGGTCACGGGTGCCGACGAGGTCGTCGACTTCGCCCGGGAGCACGGTCTGCCGGTCGCCATCAAGGCGGCGTTCGGCGGCGGCGGCCGCGGCCTCAAGGTCGCCCGCACCCTGGAGGAGATCCCGGAGCTGTACGAGTCCGCGGTGCGCGAGGCGGTCGCCGCGTTCGGGCGCGGCGAGTGCTTCGTCGAGCGTTACCTGGACAACCCGCGGCACGTCGAGACCCAGTGCCTGGCGGACAAGCACGGCAACGTGGTGGTCGTCTCCACCCGTGACTGCTCGCTGCAGCGCCGGCACCAGAAGCTGGTCGAGGAGGCGCCCGCGCCGTTCCTGACCGCGGAGCAGAACGCCGAGCTGTACCGGGCGTCGAAGGCCATCCTCAAGGAGGCCGGTTACGAGGGCGCGGGGACCTGTGAGTTCCTGGTGGCGCTGGACGGCACGATCTCCTTCCTGGAGGTCAACACCCGTCTGCAGGTCGAGCACCCGGTGACCGAGGAGGTCACCGGCATCGACCTGGTCCGGGAGATGTTCCGGATCGCCGACGGCGAGGAGCTCGGCTACGGCGACCCGGAGGTCCGCGGTCACTCGTTCGAGTTCCGGATCAACGGCGAGGACCCGGGCCGCAACTTCCTGCCCGCGCCGGGCACCGTGACGCTGTTCGCCCCGCCGTCCGGTCCGGGTGTCCGGCTGGACTCGGGTGTGGAGACCGGCTCGGTCATCGGCCCGGCCTGGGACTCCCTGCTGGCGAAGCTGATCGTCTCCGGCCGCGACCGCAAGCAGGCGCTGGAGCGTGCGCGGCGCGCGCTGGCCGAGTTCCGGGTCGAGGGCATGGCGACGGCCATCCCGTTCCACCAGGCCGTGGTCGCGGACCCGGCGTTCGCGCCCGAGGTGCACGGCGGTGAGGGCCCGTTCAAGGTCTTCACGCGGTGGATCGAGACCGAGTTCAACAACACCATCCCCGCGTTCGCCGGTGCGGCCGGTGACGGCGAGGAGGCGGAGACCCGGGAGACCGTGGTCGTCGAGGTCGGCGGCAAGCGGATCGAGGTCTCGCTGCCGTCCTCGCTGGGCGTCTCGACCGCTCCGGCGGCCGGTGCGGGGGCCGCGAAGGCCAAGCGCCGGGTGGGTGCCAAGAAGGCCGGTTCGGCGGTGAGCGGTGACACCCTGGCCTCGCCGATGCAGGGCACCATCGTCAAGGTGGCCGTCGAGGAGGGCCAGGTCGTCGCCGAGGGCGAGCTGATCGTCGTCCTGGAGGCGATGAAGATGGAGCAGCCGCTGAACGCGCACAAGGCGGGCACGATCGTCGGTCTCAAGGCCGAGGTGGGTGGCAGCGTCTCCAGCGGCGCCGCGCTCTGCGAGATCAAGGACTGATCTCCGCGCACTGCGTCACCGGTCCGTACGCCCCCCAGGGTGTGCGGACCGGTTCCGTTTCCGGCGGCGGGCCGGTGCCCGTGCGCGGCTGCGCGGCGGGTTCACCGCCCCCGCGGCAGGCCCAGTTCGGCGAGTCTGGCGGGGAGCGGGCCGCCCGGTCCGCCCGGTCCCCCGGGGCCGCCGTGCGTGCCCGGTCGGCGCTGGCCGGGCAGCGGGGCGCCGCCGGGGGGCGGGGGGGCCACCCGGCGGGCCAGCGGGCCCGGCTGGGTCTGGTGGACGGGTCCGCTGCCGGTGCCGTGCACGGGGGCGTCCCCGGTGGGCGGGGCGCCGAGCGGCGCGAGGTCGATCTGGACCCCGCAGTCGGCCAGCGCGTCCAGTTCCCGTGCGGTGGCGTCGTCGGCGGTGGCCTGCTCGTCGGTGACCAGCCGGGTGATGGTCTCGGTCGGGAC
Organism: Kitasatospora sp. NPDC042419; assembly: GCF_056437345.1. Taxonomy (NCBI): domain Bacteria; kingdom Bacillati; phylum Actinomycetota; class Actinomycetes; order Kitasatosporales; family Streptomycetaceae; genus Kitasatospora; species Kitasatospora sp. NPDC042419. The sequence continues at coordinate 691,951 of NZ_JBWKAW010000002.1, read as the reverse complement.
GGTCTGGAACATGGTGTCCGCGCCGAGCTTGGTGTGGTCGGCGAGGACGATCACCTCGGCGGCCGACTGCACCAGCGCCCGGTCCACGCTCGCGGAGAGCATGTTCGTGGTCGAGAGGCCGCGTTCGGCGGTCAGCCCGCTGCCCGAGATGAACGCCTTGGACACCCGCAGTCCGTGCAGCGACTGCTCGGCACCGCTGCCGACCAGGGCGTAGTTGGAGCCGCGCAGGGTGCCGCCGGTCATCACCACCTCCACCCGGTTGGCGTGCGCCAGCGCCTGGGCGACCAGCAGCGAGTTGGTGACCACCGTCAGCCCGGGCACCCGGGCCAGTCGGCGGGCCAGTTCCTGGGTGGTCGTGCCGGCGCCGACGACCACGGCGTCGCCTTCCTCCACCAGGCCCGCGGCGAGATCGGCGATGGCGCTCTTCTCTGCGGCGGAGAGGTGGGTCTTCTGCGGGTAGCCGGGTTCGCGGCTGAAGCCGCCGGGGAGCACCGCGCCGCCGTGCCGGCGGTCGAGGAGCCCTTCTGCCTCCAGGGCCCGTACGTCGCGGCGCACGGTCACTTCGGAGGTCTGGACGACGCGGGCCAGTTCACGGAGCGAGACGGCTCCGTTGGCGCGCACCATTTCGAGGATCAACTGGCGACGTTCTGCTGCAAACACAGAACCGACGGTAACCTGCGTGACCGTCTGCTTTCAGGCGTTTGCTGCTAGTAGCGGGAATTGCTCACGCAAGAGCGGCGCGTGACCGTACAATACGCGCCGTCAGCAATCCGGGACTGCGCCCGCCGTCCGGGTGATGCCCCGGCCTGCGCAAAGGGCGGCCGCCGAACGGCGACCGCCCTCAACTGGGCATCCGGTGCTCAGGATTCGCCCGATTCCCGCTTCCGGATGTGGAGCTGGCGGGCGGCCTCGGCGGTGGAGCCGGAGACCGACGGATAGACGGTGAAGGCGCTGGCCACCTGTTCGACGGTCAGATTGGCGTCCACCGCGAGCGAGATCGGGTGGATCAGTTCGCTGGCGCGCGGGGCGACGACCACGCCGCCGACCACGATGCCGGTGCCCGGGCGGCAGAACAGCTTCACGAAGCCGTCCCGGATGCCCTGCATCTTGGCCCGCGGGTTGCCGCGCAGCGGCAGCTTGACCTCGACCGCGTCCATCTTGCCGCACTTCACGTCGGCGGCGGTGTAGCCGACGGTGGCGATCTCCGGGTCGGTGAAGACGTTGGAGGCCACGGTCTTCAGGTTGAGCGGCTGCACCGCGTCGCCGAGCGCGTGGTACATCGCGATCCGGCCCTGCATGGCCGCCACCGAGGCCAGCATGAAGACGCCGGTGCAGTCGCCGGCCGCGTACACGCCGGGGGCGGAGGTGCGGGACACCCGGTCGACCTGGATCTGGCCCCAGTCGTTGAGCTTGACCCCGGCCTCCTCCAGACCCATCTCCGCGGTGTTCGGGATCGAGCCGACCGCCATCAGGCAGTGCGTGCCCTCGATGACCGTGCCGTCGGAGAGGGTCACCTCGACCCTGTCGCCGATCCTCTTGGCGCTCTCGGCGCGCGAACGGCTCATCACGTTCATGCCGCGGCGGCGGAAGACCTCCTCCAGCACCTCGGCGGCGTCCGGGTCCTCACCGGGCAGCACCCGGTCGCGCGAGGAGACCAGGGTGACCTTGGAGCCGATCGCCTGGTACGCGCCGGCGAACTCGGCACCGGTGACGCCGGAGCCGACCACGATCAGCTCGCGCGGCAGCTCCTCCAGGTCGTACACCTGGGTCCAGGTCAGGATCCGCTCGCCGTCCGGCTGGGCGTCCGGCAGCTCGCGCGGGTGCGCGCCGGTGGCGATCAGGACCGCGTCGGCGCGCAGCGACTGGACGCTGCCGTCGGGGGCGTCCACCAGCACCTCGCGGGAGCCGTCCACGGCCTGCCCGCCGGTGCCGAGCCGGCCGCGGCCGCGCAGCACGGTGACGCCGGCCCGGGTGACGGACTGGGTGATGTCGTGGGACTGCGCGATCGCCAGGCGCTTCACACGGCGGTTGACCTTGCCCAGGTCCACGCCGACCACCCGGGCGGGGCTGTCGATGTGCGGGGTGTCGTCCGCGACGATGATGCCCAGTTCCTCGTACGAGCTGTCGAAGGTGGTCATCACCTCCGCGGTCGCGATCAGGGTCTTCGACGGCACGCAGTCCGTGAGCACCGCCGATCCGCCCAGGCCGTCGCGGTCGACGACGGTCACCTCCGCGCCGAGCTGGGCCGCCACCAGGGCCGCCTCGTAGCCGCCGGGTCCGCCACCGATGATCACGATCCGAGTCACGTCCACCATTGTCCCGCACGCCGGCGGCGCTGCCACGCCGGGGTCGGGGCTTCTGCGCGATCGCCCGGGGAACGTAGTCTTCCCCCCATGCCCCTTTACGCCGCGTATGCCACCAACCTCGATGCCCGGCAGATGACCCGCCGCGCCCCGCACTCGCCGCTGCGCACCACGGGGTGGCTGTCCGGCTGGCGGCTCACCTTCGGTGGCGAGCAGCTCGGCTGGGAGGGTTCGCTGGCCACCGTGGTGGAGGACGAGAAGGACCAGGTGTTCGTCTCGCTCTACGACGTGGCGCCGATGGACGAGGAGGGGCTCGACCGCTGGGAGGGCGTCCAGCTCGGCATCTACCGCAAGATCAAGCTGCGCGCGCAGACCCTGGACGGCGACGTGCCGGTCTGGACGTACGTGCTCAACGACTACGAGGGCGGTCTGCCCGCCGCCCGCTACCTGGGGCTGATCGCGGACGCGGCGGAGAGTGCCGGCGCCCCCGACGACTACGTCCTGGACCTGCGCCGCCGCCCCTGCTGAACGGTCCGGTCCACCGGGCGGGGGCGGGCGCACGCCGCCCCCTCCGTCCGCCCTCCGGCCCGAGGGCCGGGCCCGGCCCCGCCCCGCGTCTCCCCGCCCCGCCGGGCGACACGACCCGGTGACACGCCCCGGTGACACGCCCCGGCGAGACCCGATCGGACCGCCCGACCGGACCGCCCGGTGACCCCGCCCGGGCCCGCGGCCCACCCCCGTTTGTGGCTTGCTCCGGGTCGCACCCCCCGGCACGCGCCCGGGAGCTGTACGTTCACGCCATCCGGGTAACGATCCGGCACGTCGTACCAGGATTTTCTACGCGCGTAGCCGTTTCCCGTCTATCCTCGGACGTGTGAACGCATCTCCTCAGTCGGTCGTCTCCGCCGACCCCTACGCCGCCGCCCAGGCTGCCGCCGAGCGCCTCCGCGAGCTGACCGGTGCCGAGCGCCACGACGTCGCCCTGGTGATGGGCTCCGGCTGGGTGCCGGCCGCCGACGCCCTCGGCGAGACGGTGGCGGAGTTCCCGGTCACCGACCTCCCGGGCTTCCCCGCCCCCGCCGTCGCCGGCCACGCCGGCACGATCCGCTCGGTGAAGATCGGCGAGAAGCGCGCGCTGATCTTCCTGGGCCGCAACCACTACTACGAGGGCCACGGCGTCGCCACCGTCGTCCACGGCGTGCGCACCGCCGCCACGGCCGGCTGCGGGATCATCGTGCTGACCAACGGCTGCGGCGGCCTGCGGCACGGCTGGGTCCCCGGCCAGCCGGTCCTGATCAGCGACCACATCAACCTGACCGCGGACTCCCCGATCGTCGGCGCCAACTTCGTCGACCTCACCGACCTCTACGCCAAGCGGCTGCGCGACCTGTGCCGCGAGGTCGACCCGACGCTCGACGAGGCCGTCTACGTCCAGTTCCGCGGCCCGCACTACGAGACCCCGGCCGAGGTCAACATGGCCCGGGTGATCGGCGGCGAGCTGGTCGGCATGTCCACCACCCTGGAGGCCATCGCCGCCCGCGAGGCCGGCGCCGAGGTGCTCGGCATCTCGCTGGTCACCAACCTGGCGGCCGGCATGACCGGCGAGCCGCTCAACCACGCCGAGGTGCTGGAGGCCGGCAAGGCCTCCGCCGAGCGGATGGGCGCGCTGCTGGCGAAGGTCCTGGAGCGGATCTGACGCCGCTCCGGCGCACGCCCGGCGCCCGGCCCACACCCGGACGCCCGGCGCGCACCGCGTGAGCGACGGGGCCCGCGCGCGGCCGTGATCCGTTGATCGACCGATCCGCTGATCACGCCCGCCCGCGGGCCCCGTCCGCATGCGCCCCTTCCCCGCACGTCCGACCCCCGCACGTCCGGGGCCTCGCACCTGCGGGGCTCGAACGTCCGGTCCCCGGCCCGTCCGGCAGGACCCCGGCACCCCCAGTCACGTCACGCGGAACCCTCCGGCCCACCGGCGTCCCCCGCCCCTCCGGCCGAACCACCGACGCACTTCCCGATGGAGCTGCAGCCATGACGCAGGCAACCACCACCGACCTCCTCGCCCGGGCCCGGACCTGGCTGGCCGAGGACCCGGACCCGCAGACCCGCGAGGAGCTGTCCGCGCTGCTCGCCGACGCCGAGGCCCCCGAGGCCGAGTCCCAGGCCAAGCTCGCCTGGGCCGAGCTGGCCGACCGCTTCGCCGACCGCCTCCAGTTCGGCACCGCCGGCCTGCGCGGCGAACTCGGCGCCGGCCCGATGCGGATGAACCGCGCCGTGGTCATCCGGGCCGCCGCCGGCCTGGTCTCCTACGTCAAGCAGCAGGGCCTCGGCGACCTCGTCGTCATCGGCTACGACGCCCGCCACAAGTCGTACGACTTCGCGCGCGACACCGCCGCCGTGGTGGTCGGCGCCGGCCTGCGCGCCGCGCTCTTCCCGCGCCCGCTGCCCACCCCGGTGCTCGCCTACGCCATCCGCCACCTCGGCGCCGCCGCCGGCGTGACCGTCACCGCCAGCCACAACCCGCCGCAGGACAACGGCTACAAGGTCTACCTCGGCGACGGCTCGCAGATCGTCCCGCCGGCCGACGCCGGCATCGCCGCCGAGATCGACGCCATCGGCTCGCTCACCGACGTCCCGCTCGCCGAGAGCGGCTGGGAGACCGTCGACGAGTCCGTCGTCGACGCCTACCTCGACCGGGCCGCCTCCATCGTCGACCCGCACAGCGCGCGCGACCTCGACGTCGTCTACACCCCGATGCACGGCGTCGGCCGGGACACCTTCGTCGCGGCGATGCGCCGGGCCGGCTTCCCCGCGCCCACCGTGGTCGCCGAACAGGCCGAGCCCGACCCGGACTTCCCGACCGTCGCGTTCCCCAACCCGGAGGAGCCGGGGGCGATGGACCTCGCCTTCCGCACCGCCTCCACGGTCGGCCCCGACATCGTCATCGCCAACGACCCGGACGCCGACCGCTGCGCGGTGGCCGTCCCCGCCAACGGCAACGCGGCGGGCGGCGGCAGCGGCGCCGCCGGCTGGCGGATGCTCCGCGGCGACGAGGTCGGCGCGCTGCTCGGCGCCGCCCTGGTCGCCAAGCGGGCCGCCGGCACCTTCGCCACCACCATCGTCTCCTCCTCCCTGCTCGGCCGGATCGCCGGGGCCGCCGGGCTCGGCTACGCCGAGACCCTCACCGGCTTCAAGTGGATCTCCCGCGCCGAGGGCCTGCGCTACGGCTACGAGGAGGCGCTCGGCTACTGCGTCGACCCCGAGGGCGTCCGCGACAAGGACGGCATCACCGCCGCCCTGCTGGTCGCCGAACTGGCCGCCACCCTCAAGCGCTCCGGCCGCACCCTCACCGACCTGCTGGACGACCTGGCGCTGGAGCACGGCCTGCACGCCACCGACCAGCTGTCCGTCCGGGTCCAGGACCTCTCGCTGATCGCCGACGCCATGCGCCGCCTGCGCGAGCAGCCGCCCGCCGAACTGGCCGGCCTGACCGTCACCCGCGCCGACGACCTGACCGCGGGCTCCGCCGACCTGCCGCCGACCGACGGCCTGCGCTACCACCTGGCCGGCGACGCCGTCCGCTCCGCCCGCATCGTGGTCCGCCCCTCCGGCACCGAGCCCAAGCTCAAGTGCTACCTGGAGGCCGTCCTCCCGGTGGCCACGGCCGCCGACCTCGCCCCGGCCCGCGAGCGCGCCGCCGAGCTCCTCGCCGCCGTCAAGCGCGACCTCGCGGCCGCCGCCGGCATCGACGCCTGACCGCACCCGCGCAACCGGAAGGAGCGTCTCCCGGCCCCGGCCGGCAGACGCTCCTTCCGTCCGTGCACCCCCGGTGACCGCCCCGGGAACGGCGGAGGGGCCCGCCGGTGCGGCGGGCCCCTCCGGTCGGCTCCGGTCGGCTCCGGGCTCAGACCGCGATGACGGTGATCAGGGCCACCAGCCCGGCCAGGGTCGGGGCGATGATCCACCAGCACCAGCGGACCTTCAGCGGACCGGCCGCGTCGGGGCGGGAGGCGTTGCGTTCGGCGGTGTCCTGGAGGACGCCGACCACCTGGTCGGACCAGGCCCGGGTCGGGTCCGTCGAGCCCTGGACGGTGACGGTGGACGACCCCTGGCCGAAGACCATCCCGAGCCGGGAGGCGTGCTGCTCGCCGCCGCGGTCCCGCACCCGCGCGGCGCGCTTGCGCTGCCGCAGCGACACCGGCACCGCCCAGACCTGGAACTTCCGGCCGTCGGCGAGCAGCTCCACCGAGTACCCGGCCCGCAGCGCGTCCACCGAGGCCCACGGCGCGGTGATGGTCCGCAGCGGGTTGCGCACCACCAGCCGCTGCTCGTTGGCGAACACCGCCGGGCGCAGGGTGTAGGCGATCACCGGGAACGCGAACACCGGCACGGCGGACAGCGCCACCCACGGCGTCTTGCCGCTCCCGTTGAGCGCCGCGTCCCCGATCAGCCACGCCGCCACGGCCAACAACAGCACCCCGGAGATCACGCCGGGAACGGAGCGGTACACGCGGTCGGCGTACACGGGCTCCCCATCGGAGCCGGCCGAGCCCTTCTGGGGCTTGCCGTCGGATTCGGTCATGCCGACGATTCTGCCCCATGCCCCCCGCCGTCCACAGGGCCCGCGATCACGGTTCGGCCCCGGTCACCCCTTCCACGACCGGGTGACCGCCGCCTGAATCCACCCGTACCGGCGTGGGGCCGGTCGGCAGATCTCGGTCCGGCATCGATAGGTCTCCGGTCTAGCGGTTGGCTACGCGCGTAGATATGCTGGTCTGGTGACTATGTCCACTCTTGCAGCCAATGCCCCCGGCGTTGCGGGCAGCGGTCTCCAGGACGTCGCGGCGTCCGAGGCCTCGCTCCGTCGATTCCTGCACGGCCTGCCCGGTGTCGACCAGGTCGGCCTGGAGGCGCGCGCCGCCACTCTCGGTACCCGCTCGATCAAGACCACGGCGAAGGCGTACGCCATCGACCTGGCGATCTCGATGATCGACCTGACCACGCTGGAGGGCGCGGACACGGTCGGCAAGGTGCGCGCACTGTGCACCAAGGGCAGGAACCCCGATCCGACCGACCCGACCGCCCCCCGTGTCGCCGCCATCTGTGTCTATCCGGACATGGTCGCCACCGCGAAGGCCGCGCTGCAGGGCACCGACATCCAGGTCGCCTCCGTCGCCACCGCCTTCCCGGCCGGGCGCGCCGCGCTCCCGGTCAAGCTCGCCGACACCGCCGACGCGGTGGCGGCCGGTGCCGACGAGATCGACATGGTGATCGACCGGGGCGCCTTCCTCTCCGGCCGGTACCTGGACGTCTTCAACGAGATCGTCGCCGTCAAGGAGGCGTGCAAGCGCGCCGACGGCAGCTACGCCCACCTCAAGGTGATCTTCGAGACCGGCGAGCTGCAGACGTACGACAACGTGCGCCGCGTCTCCTGGCTGGCGATGCTGGCCGGTGCCGACTTCATCAAGACCTCGACCGGGAAGGTCGCCGTCAACGCGACCCCGCCGGTCACCCTGCTGATGCTGGAGGCGGTCCGCGACTTCCGCGCGCAGACCGGCGTCCAGGTCGGCGTGAAGCCCGCCGGCGGGATCAAGACCACCAAGGACGCGATGAAGTACCTGGTGATGGTCAACGAGACCCTCGGCGACGACTGGCTGAGCCCGCACTGGTTCCGCTTCGGCGCCTCCAGCCTGCTCAACGACCTGCTGATGCAGCGCCAGAAGCTGACCACCGGACGGTACTCCGGTCCCGACTACGTGACGGTGGACTGAGAATCATGGCCAAGAACACCAAGAAGACCGCGGAGCCCGCGGCCGAGCAGGCCGCCACGGCCGCCCCTGCCGCCCCGGCCGCGCAGGCCGCGCAGGCCGTCAAGCCGGCCGGCCTGTTCGGCTACGCCCCGGCCCCCGAGTCGCCCGCCGCGGCCGGCGACATCGCCACCTCCTACGGCCACTTCATCGGCGGCGAGTTCGTCGACTCCTCGGGCAGCGAGGCGCTGAAGACGGTCAACCCGGCCACCGAGCAGGTGCTCGCCGAGTTCGCCCAGGGCACCGAGGAGGACGTCGACCGCGCGGTCGCCGCCGCCCGCCGGGCCTTCACCGACTGGTCGGCGCTGCCGGGCAGCGAGCGCGCCAAGTACCTGTTCCGGATCGCCCGGATCGTCCAGGAGCGCAGCCGCGAGCTGGCCGTGCTGGAGTCGATGGACAACGGCAAGCCGATCCGCGAGACCCGGGACTTCGACATCCCGACCGTCGCCGCCTGGTTCTTCTACTACGCGGGCTGGGCGGACAAGCTGGACTACGCCGGTTTCGGCCCGAACCCGAAGCCGCTGGGCGTGGCCGGCCAGGTCATCCCGTGGAACTTCCCGCTGATGATGCTGGCGTGGAAGATCGCCCCGGCGCTGGCCACCGGCAACACGGTGGTCCTCAAGCCGGCCGAGACCACGCCGCTGACGGCGCTGCGCTTCGCCGAGATCTGCCGCCAGGCCGGTCTGCCGAAGGGCGTCGTCAACATCGTCACCGGTGACGGCCGCACGGGCGCGGCGCTCACCGCGCACCCGGACGTCAACAAGGTCGCCTTCACCGGCTCCACCCCGGTGGGCCGGGCGATCGCCCGGCAGCTGGCCGGCAGCCGCAAGAAGCTGTCGCTGGAGCTGGGCGGCAAGGCCGCCAACATCGTCTTCGACGACGCGCCGATCGACCAGGCGGTCGAGGGCATCGTCAACGGCATCTTCTTCAACCAGGGCCACGTCTGCTGCGCGGGTTCGCGCCTGCTGGTCCAGGAGTCGGTCCAGGACGAGCTGCTGGACGCGCTGAAGCGCCGGATGGCCACCCTGCGGGTCGGCGACCCGCTGGACAAGAACACCGACATCGGCGCCATCAACTCGGCGGCCCAGCTGGCCCGGATCACCGAGCTGACGGACGCCGGCGAGGCCGAGGGCGCGGACCGCTGGTCGCCGGAGTGCGAGCTGCCGGGCACCGGTTTCTGGTTCAAGCCGACCATCTTCACCGGCGTCAGCCAGGCCCACCGGATCGCCCAGGAGGAGATCTTCGGCCCGGTGCTGTCGGTGCTGACCTTCCGCACCCCCGCCGAGGCGGTGGAGAAGGCCAACAACACCCCGTTCGGCCTCTCCGCCGGCGTCTGGACGGAGAAGGGCTCGCGGATCCTCTGGACCGCCAACCGGCTGAAGGCCGGCGTGGTCTGGGCCAACACCTTCAACAAGTTCGACCCGACCTCGCCGTTCGGCGGCTACAAGGAGTCGGGCTACGGCCGCGAGGGTGGCCGGCACGGTCTGGAGGCCTACCTCGATGTCTGAGCCCACCATCGCGCGTCTTGACGTCCTCAAGACCTACAAGCTGTACGTCGGCGGGAAGTTCCCGCGCTCCGAGAGCGGGCGGGTGTACGAGGTGACCGACTCCAAGGGCGAGTGGCTCGCCAACGCCCCGCTCGGTACCCGCAAGGACGCCCGGGACGCGGTCCTGGCCGCCCGCGCGGCGGTCAAGGGCTGGGCCGGCACCACCGCGTACAACCGCGGCCAGGTGCTGTACCGGGTGGCCGAGATGCTGCAGGGCCGGCGCGAGCAGTTCGCGGCCGAGGTGGCGCTCTCCGAGGGCGTCGGCCCGAAGAAGGCCGCCGCCCTGGTGGACGCGGCGATCGACCGGTGGGTCTGGTACGCGGGCTGGACCGACAAGGTCGCGCAGATCGCGGGCGGCGCCAACCCGGTCGCCGGTCCGTACTTCAACCTCTCCACCCCGGAGCCGACCGGTGTGGTCGGCATCGTCGCCCCGCAGGCCGGTTACGGGCACTCGCTGCTCGGCCTGGTCTCGGTCGTCGCCCCGGCCATCGCCACCGGCAACACCGTGGTGGTGGCGGCCGCGGCCGACGCCCCGCTGCCGGCCCTGTCGCTGGGCGAGGTGCTGGCCACCTCGGACGTCCCCGGCGGCGTGGTCAACCTGATCTCCGGCCGGACCGCCGACATCGCGCCGACCCTGGCCTCGCACCAGGACGTCAACGCGCTGGACCTCACCGGTGCGATCGCGGACGAAGGTCCCGGCGCGGCGGCCGCGCTGGAGGCGCTCGCCGCGGATACCCTGAAGAGGGTGATCCGCCCGGAGCTGGACCCGTTCGCCCAGGACTGGACCAATGCTCCCGGAACGGACCGGCTACTCTCGTTCCTGGAGACCAAGACGGTCTGGCACCCGATGGGTATCTGACCTCCCGGTCACCCCTTCGACTACGCCGAGTAGTCACGAGTAACAACTCCACAGACTGGCCGTCCCCAGTGCCCTCACCCCCCCAGGGCCCGGACGGTCACAGGACGGACCCGCGCCTCTCCCCCCCTGGCGCGGGTCCGTCGGCTTTCCCGGCCTCGCTCCAGGCGCCCTCACGCGCCCGCACTCCGCCTCCCGCGCCCGCACTCCGCCTCCCGCGCCACCGCACTGCCTCCCGTTCCCCCGCGCGGCCCCCGGCCCACCGGTCCCCCGCCGGTCCCCCGCCCGGCGCTCACCCGTTCGCGCGACTTTCGTCGCGGGACGTCGAGCCGTTCGGTGCTCCCCGCCCCGGACGCCCCGGGCCAGAATCGCCGTACCGGAAACGATCAAGGGGGGACGACGCCGTGGGTGAGTTCGTGGCCGAGATGATGGCACTGTTCGCGGACGGGTTCCTCCGCAAGCTGTTCGTGGCCCGCGTCCGCCGCCGGCTCGCCGCCGGCCGCGCGGCGCGGGTGCCCTGCGCGGCCCGCTCCGCCCGCCCCGGCTGGCAGCCCGCCTACGTCAACGGCAAGCTCCGCATCACGCCGGGGGCCACCGTCGTGACCTTCGGCTCACGCGCGGCCGGCTTCACCGAACTCGCCACCGGCGGCACCTTCCACGAGCCCGAGCCCGACACCTGGCACGACCAGGACTGGGCCGCCACCGCCTACCAGCCGCCCGGCGACGGCCACCCCGTCTTCCTGCAGGTCGACAGCCGCTACCTGCCGATGCTGCACGCCGCGCTCACCGCGCCGGAGTCGCTGCGGGCGGTCTGATCCGACCGGTCGGGGCGGCCCGGCCCGACCGGTTCGGACAGTACGGTCCGACCGGTTTCGGCATCCGGCCCGGATGCGTCAGACTGGTGTCCCGTGAGTGACTCCCCGCTGAACCCTGTGCCGATAGCCCACGCCCGGGTGATCCTGCTCTCCGGGCCCTCCGGTTCCGGGAAGTCCTCGCTCGCGGAGCGCAGCGGCCTGCCGGTGCTCCAGCTCGACGACTTCTACAAGGACGGCGACGACCCCACCCTCCCGCTGCTGCCCGACGGCGCGGTCGACTGGGACTCCCCGCTGGCCTGGCACCGCGAGCAGGCTGTCGCGGCCATCCGCCGCCTGTACTACACCGGCCGGGCCGACGTGCCGGTGTACTCGATCCCGGACAACGGGCGGGTCGCGACCCGGGTGCTGGACCTCGGCGGAGCCGGTGCGTTCGTCGCCGAGGGCATCTTCGCGGCCGAGATCGCCGCCGAGTGCGCCGCCGAGGGTCTGCTCGGCGACGCCCTGTGCCTGCGCAACGGCCCGCTCACCACCGCCTGGCGGCGGCTGCGCCGGGACGTCCGGGAGGGCCGCAAGTCGCTGCCGGTGCTGCTGCGGCGCGGCTGGCGGCTGATGCGCGCCGAGCGGGCGATCATCGGCCGGCAGGTCGCGCTGGGTGCGCACCCGTGTGCCGGGCCGGAGGCCGGGCGGCGGATCCGCGCGGCGTCCGCCCAGGAGCTCTCCGCCGTCTGAGCCTCCCGGCCGGACCGCTCGCGCGAGCCGCCTGTACCAGCCGCCCTGCCGGACCGCTCGCCGGAACCGCCTGTACGAGCCTCCCTGCCGAGCCTCCCGCACGAGCCGCCCTGCCGGCCCCGCGGGCGGTCGGGCCCGGAACGCGGGAACGGCGGGCCCGGTGCGTCTCCCCCGCACCGGGCCCGCCGCCTTCCCCGGACGTCCAGGCCTCCCCCGGTGACGCCGCTCCCCCGAGCCGGCGCCGTCCGTGCCGTGTCCGTCCTGCTACCCGTCCCCCGACGGGAGTCCTGCTGCCGGTCCCGCGCCGTTCCCGGCGCCCCCGGCTCCGCGCCCGGCGCGGTCCCCTGCGGCCGCTACGCGACCAGCTCGCCGAAGGCCCGGACGGTGTCGCCCGAGGTGTTCAGCTGCTCGTCGTCGCGCAGTCGGCGCAGCGCGCGCCAGATGCTGCTCTTGACCGTCCCGACGCTGATGCCGAGGACGTCGGCGATCTCCGGGTCGGTCTTGCCCTCGTAGTAGCGGAGCACCAGCATGGTCCGCTGGTTCTCCGGCAGCTTGGCCAGCGCCTGCCAGAGCACGGCGCGCAGCTCGGTGCCGCCCATCGCGTCGGTGTCGCCGACCGTCTCCGGCAGTTCCTCGGTCGGGTACTCGTTGACCTTGCGGCGCCGCCAGGCGGAGATGTGGAGGTTGGTCATGGTGCGGCGGAGGTAGCCCCCGACCGCGGCCTTGTCGGTGATCCGGCCCCAGGCCCGGTAGGTGCTGAAGAGCGCGCTCTGCAGCAGGTCCTCGGCCTCGTAGCGGTCACCGGTGAGGTGGTAGGCGGTGGCGTACAGAGAGGCGCGACGCTCGCGCACGTACGCGGTGAACTCCGTGATGTGGTCCTCCGCGACGGCCGGGCGCTCCTCCCGCGCGCCGCCCTGTGCCACTTCGGTGGTGCGCGCCGCCGCGGGGTTCAGCCGCAGCAGCGTCGCACCGGCGGCCTCGCGGCCGGCCGACTCCCCCGAGTCGGCCTTCCGCAGGCCGGTCCCCCCGATGCCCCGGTTCCCCCCCGGGGCGTCCGTGCCCTCGACGCGTACGGGGAGGATCCCCCGCAGCGTGAGGGTGCCGGCGGAGTCGGCCGCGCTCGCGCGGTGGCCGATCCCGTACAGCTCCCCCGTCCTGCCTCCGCCGCTCACCCGGCGTGCGGCAGTACTTCCACCGGTGCTGTGTGCGCACCCCCGTACGATCACGGCACCGGAGGTCTCGTCGGTCCTGACCTCGAACCTGGTCCTGTGGGTGGTGGCTGACGAACGCGCGCTGCCGACGGCCGGGTTGGTCCGGGTCTGAAGCATGGCGTTCATCGTGCGCCCCCTTGGTCGGTACGAGCGGTTCCGTTGCCGCCTTCCGGCCGGCCTGTTGGCCCGCTGTCCTGCGGCGACATCGAAAATCCTGCCCGCCGGTTGTGATGGCGCTGTCCGTCGACTGTCACAGGGCTGTCACAGGGCCGGGGCCTTTCGTCCCGGTCCGCCTCCCGCCGTTGCGGACGCCGGTGGCAGGGGTTCCGGTTCCCGCGGGGGCGGTGGGCGGTCGGGGCGGGTGGCTGCCGGGGTGAGTGGGGGGTGATTCGCCGCTCCCGGTGAGCCAGAATGAGCCCGTGCCTTTCCTCCTTCTGATCGAGGACGACGACGCCATCCGCACCGGCCTCGAACTCGCCCTCACCCGCCAGGGCCACCGCGTGGCCACCGCCGCCTCCGGTGAGGACGGTCTGAGGCTCTTCAAGGAGCAGCGGCCGGACCTCATCGTGCTGGACGTGATGCTGCCCGGAATCGACGGCTTCGAGGTCTGTCGCCGGATCCGCCGCACCGATCAGCTGCCGATCATCCTGCTCACCGCCCGTTCGGACGACATCGACGTGGTGGTCGGGCTGGAGTCGGGTGCGGACGACTACGTGGTGAAGCCGGTGCAGCCGCGCGTCCTGGACGCCCGGATCCGGGCCGTGCTGCGGCGCGGTGAGCGGGAGAGTTCGGACTCCTCCGTCTACGGCACGGTGGTGATCGACCGTGCGGCGATGACGGTCACCAAGGACGGTGCGGACCTGCAGCTCACCCCGACCGAGCTGCGGCTGCTGCTGGAGCTGAGCCGGCGGCCGGGGCAGGCGCTGTCCCGGCAGCAGTTGCTGCGCCTGGTGTGGGAGCACGACTACCTGGGCGACTCGCGGCTGGTGGACGCCTGTGTGCAGCGGTTGCGGGCGAAGGTGGAGGACGTGCCTTCGGCGCCGACGCTGATCCGCACGGTGCGCGGGGTCGGCTACCGGCTGGACCCGCCGGCGTGACCGCCGGTCCTGCCGCGGGGCCGACTGCCGGGCGGCTCGCCCCCTCTCCGCTCGCCCCCGCGTCGTCCGCCGCCTCGGCGATATCCCGACCCTCGTACTGAACTTCCGCAATGACAGGCTCCCGTGACTGACCATCAGACGACGACCCGGCGGTTCTCCTCGGGCCCGTGGCGAAGGCTGCGCTCCCTTCGGGTGCGGCTGATCGCGGTGTTCGCCGCGGTCGCCCTGCTCACCGCCGTCTCGGCCTCCGGCATCGCGTACTGGTTGAACCGGGACGCGGTGCTCAAGCGCGCCCAGGACACCGCGCTCAACGACTTCCGGGTGTCGCTCAGCCGCAACGTCTCGAACCTTCCGCTGAAGGCGACCTGCCAGGACCTGATCGACCTGGCCGGCTACGTCGCCAGCTCCGGGCTCACGTACGACGTGGTCGTCACCGATCCCGCCCTGCCGGACTGCATCGCCTCCTCCGATCCGGTGCGGTACTCGCTCGCCGACGTCCCGGCGCCGCTGCAGACGGCCGTCGCCAAGCCGCGCGAGATCACCGACTCCAACCCGTACACGTACCACCTGTACTGGCAGCGGCAGAACCTGGACGGCCGGCCGTTCGTGATCGGTGGCACCAAGGTGGTTCCGGCCGGTCCGACGGCGTACATGTTCAAGTCGTTGGAGAACGAGCGGGCCGATCTCAACACCCTCGGCTGGTCGCTGGCGATCGCCACGCTGCTGGCGCTGATCGGGTCGGCGCTGCTCGCGCAGGCCGCGTCGGCGACGGTGCTGCGGCCGGTGAAGCGGCTGGGCGACGCGGCGCGGCGGCTCGGCGAGGGGCACCTGGACACCCGCTTGGAGGTCGACGGCTCGGACGAACTCGCCGATCTGGCTCGGACGTTCAACCGGACGGCGGAGTCGCTGCACGAGCAGGTCGAGGAGTTGAGCGCGCGTGAGGCGCAGAGCCGGCGGTTCGTCGCCGACATGTCGCACGAGTTGCGCACCCCGCTGACCGCGATGACCGCCGTGACGGACATCCTGGAGGACGAGGCGGAGTCGCTCGACCCGATGATCGAGCCGGCCGTCCGGCTGGTGGTGAGCGAGACCCGGCGGCTCTCCGACCTGGTGGAGAACCTGATGGAGGTGACCCGCTTCGACGCCGGCACGGCCAAGCTGGTCGCCGACGAGGTGGACATCGCCGATCTGATCATGTCCTGCATCGACGGGCGGGCCTGGTACGACGCGGTCGAGCTGGACGCCCCGCGCGGGGTCCGGGCCGTGGTCGACCCGCGCCGGCTGGACGTGGTGTTCGCCAACCTGATCGGCAACGCGCTCAAGCACGGCGGTTCGCCGGTGCGGGTGCGGGTGCGGGAGACCGCGGACTCGGTGGTCGTCGAGGTGTCCGACAGCGGCCCGGGCATTCCGGAGGACGTGCTGCCGCACGTCTTCGACCGGTTCTACAAGGCCGACAAGGGGCGGGCGCGCTCGGAGGGCAGCGGTCTCGGCCTCTCCATCGCGATGGCCAACGCGCAGATCCACGGGGGGACGATCACGGCCGCGAACGGCGAGGTGGGGGCGGTGTTCACGCTGACGCTGCCGCTGTCTCCGCCGCCACCGCCACCGGCCGACGCCCCCGAGGAGAGCACCCAGTGAGAACTTCCTTCGGCCGGCGGTCCTTCGGCGCCGCCGCCCTGCTCGGCCTGGCCTTGCTGGCCGCGGGGTGCGGCATCCGCCCCACCGCCGTCCCGGTCGACGCGGGCGCGCCGGCCAGCCGGACCGCCTGCCCGACGGTGCCGCAGATACCCACGGCGCCGAGCACGCCGTCGCCCGCCGCCGCCTCGCCGGCCGTGGTGGCCCCGACGCGGTCCACCGAGCCGGGGAAGGTGTCGGCGACGGCGCGGGCGGGGGCCTCGCCGTCGCCGGTGGTGGTGGCGCCGTCCACGCCTCCGGCCGACAACGCGTTCAGTGTGGTGCCGTCGGCCTCGCCGTCGACCTCGGCCCCCTGCCGGTGAGGGGTGCCCGGCGGGCCTAGGGGTCCGCCGGGCGTCCGCTCGCCCCGCCCCGGGGTGGTGCGGGCGCGCCACCGGCGCGCGATACCGCCCTGCGGCGCCGCCCCTGCGCCGAACGTGCTCCGGCGTGTGGCGCAAACTTCACACCGGCCATGGAACCGTCACGCCGTCGGCCCACGTCCTTCCCCCCGTGCAGCGAGATGGCACCAGGACACGCGCAGAGCGTTCCGGCGTGCGGACCGAGACCGGGCGGGCGACGGCCGTCCCCACCGGGCGGGCCGCGGCCGTCCACCACTCCCTCCGGATGGTGGGCCTCCTCGGCCTCACCCTCCATCTGGCCCTGGTCGGCTGGCTGATGCTGCGGCCGCTGCCGGTGGCGTGGGTGTACGACGCCAACCTGACGCCGCTGGCCTCCCTGCACTCCTCCAGCGCTGGCCAGCTCCTGGGTGAACTGCTCCTGCCCGCCCCGCTCGGCCTCCTGCTGCCGCTCGCCGGCGGCCGGATCCGGGCGCCCTGGCTGCCGTCCTTCCTCCGTACGACGGGCGCCTCGGCGCTGCTGGCCACCGCGCTGGAGTTCCTCTCCTCGTGGACCCCGGGGCACGTCCTCAACGTCGACCACATCCTGCTGGCCGTCGTCGGTGTCGCCGTCACCCACCTCGCCCTGGTGCCCGCCGGGCGTTCCCTCCTGCTCCGCCGTGCGACGGCCCCCCGGGCCCCGGCGGCGCGGGAACCGGCCGCGGCCGCGGCGCCGACGCCGGCTCCGACGCACGCACCCGTCCCCGTGGCCGCCCCCGCCCCCGCCCCCGCGCCCGCCGTCTACGCGGGGCCCGTCCCCGGTCGCGGACGCTAGGGCCGGATCTCGGTCGGCGCGTCTCGGTCGGCGCGTCTCAGTCGGCGCGTCTCAGTCGGCGCGGCGGACCCGGCCGCCGACCTCGATCAGGCCGTCGCCACGGACCCCGGTGACGATCTGCGAGCCGCGTCCCTGGGTGATCACCAGGCCGCGGCCGAGCTCGGCGGTGAGGAGGAGGGCCGCCGCCCCGGTGGCCTCGTCCTCGTCGATGCCGTCGCCCCGGCCGGGGAAGGCGCGGGCCCGGACGGCGCCGGCCTCCTCGTCCGCCCAGGCCCAGGCGTAGATCCACTCGCCGGGCGGCGGCACCTCCAGCCCGTCCACCTCGGCCGCCGAGCCGTACCGCCGGAGCGTGCGCGGCGGGGCCCAGGCGGCGGGCGCCGCGATCCGGGTGAACGCGCCGTCCCGCCGGACGCCGACCACGCCGGCCGCGGTGACCAGCCGGTCCAGGCCGAGCAGCCAGGCGGTGCCGACGCACGGGTGCCCGGCGAACGGCAGGCGGGCGGTGGGCGTGTGGATGTCGATGGCACCGCGCTCCGGGTCGTCGACGAACACCGTCTCGCTGAAGCCGAGTTCACGGGCGATCGCCCGCCGGTCGGCGTCGGCGGGGACGGCGGCCCCGTCACGGACGACGCCGAGCGCGTTGCCGTGCCCGCCGTCCGGACCGCAGAACACGTACAGCACCTCGTGGTCGACCATTCCGTTCACCTCTTCTCGATCGAGCCCGCATCCGATCCCGAACCCGATCCCGAATTCCCCGCCCGGGGACCGGATTCGTTGCCGAAAGGCGACTTGAATACACTTCCGAAATATTTGTTTTTATGATATACTGTCAAAATCTGCGGGTAATGTCCGCTTTCATGGTGAACAACGGACAACAGCACGGCCGGCCCAGCCGGACGGCCCTCATGGCCGCCGCGGCCCGCGCGGCGCACCTGCTCGTCGACGACACCCCCACGATCCTCGCCGACACCGTGGCGCGGACCCTCCTGGCGGAGCAGGCCGACGAACTCCTCGGCTACCACCGGTCCTACGGGGGCCACCCCGTCCTGGCCGGCGCCCGGACCACGGCCGTCACCCGCAGCCGCTACACCGAGGACCGGCTCGCCGAGCTGGCCGCCCGCGGCGTCGACCAGTACGTGATCCTCGGCGCCGGACTGGACTCCTTCGCCTACCGGTCCGAACTCGCCGCCCGGGTCACGGTGTTCGAGGTCGACCAGCCCGCGACGCAGGAGTGGAAGCGGGCCCTGCTGGCCTCGGCGGGGGCGCCGGTACCGCCCTCCGCCGTCCTCGTCCCGGTCGACTTCGAGCAGGCGTCCGCCCGGTCGCTGACCGAGCGGCTCGTCCGCGCCGGCTTCGACCCCGCCCGGCCCGCGCTGGTCGGCTGGCTCGGGGTCACCATGTACCTCAGCACGGACGCGATCGGCCGGACCCTGGACGCCGTCGCCGGCTTCGCCCCCGGCACGGAGCTCGTCGTGGAGCACCTCCTCCCGGCCGAGCTGTGCGACGAGGCGGGCCGGGCGTACGCGGAGGCGGTCATGGCGGCGGCCGCCGAACACGGCGAGCCCTGGCGGACGTTCCTCGACATCGAGCAGATGGACGGCCTCCTGTCCGCGCACGGACTCCGGCCGGTCGAGTACGTCCGGCAGCGCGAGACCGTCGACCCCGCGATGTGGGAACGCACCGACGCGCTCCGGCCGTTCGAGCTGTCCGTGCTCGCCCGCGCGAGCGTCCCCGCCCCGTAGCGGCCGCGGTCCGCCCGGGCGGGCGCCCCACCGGGCGGCGGCCTGCCCGGACGCTCCCCGCCGGGAGGCGTGCCTCCCGGCGGGAGCCCCCCGGCCTCGACGCGTCCGCCGCGCTCAGTGCCCCGTCGGCCCGAACGGACGGGCCTGACCGGTCTGACCCCCCTGACCGGCCGGGCCCCCGGGAGCCCCGGGGCCCGCGGCGGGCCCCGCCGCCGGGCGCGGCGGCCGGGCTGCCGGACGGGTCCGCTGGCGGCGGTGGGCGATGATCAGCGTGCCGATGCCCATCGCGATCGCCGTGCCGCCGGTGATCGCCATCGGCGCGTTGAAGGAGTCGCCGCCGGTGGACGCGAGGTCGGCGGGCGGCGCGGGCGGCGCCGCCACGGTCACCGTGACGGCCGGCCCGGGGGCCGCCGTCGGGGTCGGCGTGACGTCCGCCGCCTGGACGGCCGGCGCGCTGGTCGACGGCGCCGGCGGCGTGACCGCCGCGAGGCCGACCGCGGGAGCCGTGGGGGAGGGCGCGCTCGACGGGGCCGCGGCGGGCGGCGCGGTCGGCTCGGCGACCGGACCGCCGGTACCGGCCGTGGTCGGCGGTGCGGGCGGGGCCGGCGGCGCTACCGGCGCGGCAGCGGCGGCCACCGTGATGTCGACCGCCGAGCTGGTCGCCCCCGCCCCCGCCCCGGTCCCGGTCGTGCCGCCCTGCGGGAGGCTGGTCCCCGTGAACAGCAGCGACAGGACGCCCGGCGGCGCGTCCTGGGCGAACGCCAGCCGGACGTTGACAGTCCGGGACTCGCCGTCGCGCAGCCGGACGAGGCTGCTCTCCTTGTCCCCCGCGCGCAGCGTGAGCGTGACCCGCCCCGCCGCGGACTGCCCGTAGTCGGCGGCCGGCAGCCACTCGCCCTCGGGCGTCTGGAACTCCAGCCGGATCGCCTCGCCGGCGGGCAGGCTCCGCCCCCGGAGGGTCAGTTCGGGCAGGAAGGCGACGTCCTTGCCGCTGCGGTTGGTGAGCGTCAGCCGGAACGGCTTCGCCTCGCCGCCCGCCGTGAAGGAGACCGGCACCGCGTCCAGGGCGAGGTACGGCACACCGGGCACGGGGGCGGGGGTGGGTGTCGGGGTGGCGGTCCCGGCGGCCGGAGCGGTGGTGAACTCGGCGTACGGGCTGATCGCGCTGGAGATCCGGTTCTCCGGCGGCAGTGTCGGGTCGGAGACGACGGCGGTCAGCGAGGCGGTCGCCCGGCCGGCCGGCGCGTCGGCGGTGACCGCGAGGCGCAGCCGGTACGTCGCCGAGCCGCCGGCGGGCAGGCTGAGCCGGGAGTTGAAGGCGTCGAGCGTCCAGGTGGCCCCGGTGGCGGCGCCCGGGTTGAGCGCGGCGGGCTTCCACTGCGCTCCGCCGGGCGGCTGGAACTCCAGCCGGAGCTGGCTCTCGCGGACGCCGGAGTCGGCGTTGGCGACGGTGAACCCGGTGGTGACGTCGACGGCGTGGTCGGCGGAGTTGCGGAGCGTGGCGGTGAACTCGGCGGCCGGCCCGCCCGCGGTGAAGCCGTGGGGGAAGCCGTCGAGGGTGACCGTGACCGGGCTGCGCTGCTCCTGGACGCCCGGACCCGGGACGCCCTGCCCCTGGGCGCTCCGGACCGCGCCGGCGCCGGCGGGGCGGGGCGTGGCGGACGCAGCGGGGGCGGCGACCAGGGCCGCGCCCGAGACCAGGGTGGCCGCGGCGGCGAGGGCGAGGGATCTGCGGTGCTGAGTACGCAAGGGGGACCTCACGGGAGGAAGGCGGGCGAACCCGACGAAACCCGGCAGCAGGCGGGTCGCCGAGGTGGGAGGCCGCACCGGGGCTCTCACCCGGGTCGCTGCTTCGCCCCCCAACCACCAGCGACGGCCGCATCATATCCGAACGCACTGACGGTTCCTGAGCAGTTTTCAAGGGGTGAGCGGGGGGTTCGCCGGACGGATTCGGCGATGACACCGTGAGGAAATCGTGAGGACCACTGTCGGTGGACTCCAGTACTGTGCGCACTCGTCCCCATCAGCCGCTCTACCTCACTCACCTGCAAGGAACGTCCCTTGAATCTCGATTTCGACGCCGAGCCCCTTTTCTCCTGGTACGTCGTACTGCTGGCCGTCAGCGGCATCGCCATGGTGGTCGTCGGCGCCGTCAACTTCGGCGGGCTCAAGCTCGGCTGGCGCGTCCTCAACGTCATCGCCGGCATAGCCTTCGCCGGGTACGCCTACTACCTCGGGTTCGTCTTCGAGGGCGGCGAGTACCGGATCTTCTTCCAGGCCTTCATCCTTCCGGTGGCGCTGATCGCCAACTCGGTGAAGGCGCTGGCCGCGCGCTCCTCCGCCCCGGCCCCGCAGCCGGTGCCGGCCGTGTCGCCGTACGGCCCGGGCGCGCCGTACGACCCGAACGCCCCGCAGCAGGCCTCGCCGTACCAGGCTGCGCCTCCGGCGCAGCAGCCCTCGCCGTACGGCGCCCCGCAGCAGCCGGCCCCGTACGGCGCGCCGTACCAGCAGGCCCCGTACCAGCAGGCCGCGCCGTACGCCGCCCCGGCTCAGCCCGGTGCCGCGCCGGCCGCGCCCGTCCAGCCCCAGGCCCCGTACCAGGCGCCGTACCAGGGCTGACCCGCACCGCCGCCGGCCGGCCTGCGCCCTGCCGCAGCCCGGCCGTCCTCCACGACACCGGCCGCCGGATGTAGTCCAATTGCCTTACGGGTACAGCCGTTTCGGGGGAGGGCATCCGATGTCGGACGCGAACCAGCAGGCCGGGCAGCCGCGATCGGGATTCGAGTGGTGGATGGTGGTCGCCACCGTCGCCGCCGTCGTGCTGTTCATCGGGTTCCACCTGGAGGGAGCCCTGGAGCCGTTGTCGGACTGGCGGGCGGCCGCGATCGGGGCGCCCTTCCTCGCCTTTGCCGCAGGTGTGTCCTACGCGTCGGACCGGAAGGCCGGCTCCGCGCTCGTGGCCGGGCTCCTCAACGGGTACCTGGTCGCGGGCATCGCCCACCAGTTCCTGTAAGGGGGCGCGGGCACCGACCGGCCGTCGTCGTCGCGCCGAGGCCGCGGATCCGCCGCGCACGCCGTACGTTGGCTGCCGGGGCCGTTCCCGGCGGCCCCGGCAACTCGACGCGGCAGGAGGCACGTTGGCAGGGAAGCGGGCGGCGCTGGTCGTCATCGACCTGCAGAACGGGTTCATCAACCGGCACTCGCGGCACGTGGTGCCGGCCGTCGAGGCGCTGGTCGACCGGTGGTCGGCGGGCGGCTGGCCGGTGGTGTTCACCCGGTACGTGAACCAGGAGGGCAGCGCGTACGAGCGGCTGCTCGACTGGACGCGGCTGCGGGAGGCACCGGAGACCGACCTGGTGGAGTCGGTCCGGGCCCGGGCGGTGCGGGCGCGCGCGGTGATCGAGAAGCGCACGTACACCTGGTTCACTCCGGAGGCGGAGGAGCTGGCGGCAGCCGAGGGGTGGACGGACCTGGTGTTCTGCGGGGTGGCGACGGACAGCTGTGTGCTGAAGTCGGCGGCGGACGCGTTCGAGCGCGGGTTCACGCCGTGGATCGTGACGGACGCGTGCGCGAGCGAGGCCGGCCCGGAGGTGCACGACGCCGGGCTGCGGATCGCCCGGAGGTTCATCGGGGCACGGCAGTTGGTGACGGCGGAGGAGTTGTTCGGTCAGTGGTAGCGGGAGTGGGAGCGGCGGCCGCGTACGACGCGGCGGTGCACGACCTGGTGATCGTCGGCGGCGGCCCGGCGGGGTGCGCGGCGGCCGTGATGGCGGCGAGCGTGGGGCTGCGCTCGGTACTGGTCGAGCGCCGGGAGGTGGGGCACACGCTGCGGCGGGTGCCTGCGGTGGAGAACGTGCTCGGCTTCGCGACGGGAGGGGCGTTCGCCGACGCCGTCACGGCGGACGTCCGGCGGGTGGCCGCGCTGTGCGAGGTCCGCGCCGGGGACGCTGCGGCCGAACTGCACGCGGACGATGAGGGGGTGACCGTCCGGCTGGCCTCGGGCACCGCCGTCCGGGCGCGGTACGCGGTCGTCGCGACGGGCGTGCGGGCGGCGCTCCCGGCCGAGGCGGAGTGGATCACGTCCGACGCGGGCCCGGTCCCGCCGGTGTGGGAGGCGGACGCCTCCGCCCTCGCCGGCCGCCGCGCCCTCGTCCTCGGCGCCGACCGCCCCCTCGGCACCCTGCTGCGCGCCCACCCTCGGGCCCCGCTGGAGCTGGTGGTGCCGCACCCGCCGTCCGACGCCTACAAGG
Source organism: Kitasatospora sp. NPDC042419 (assembly GCF_056437345.1). Classification (NCBI taxonomy): domain Bacteria; kingdom Bacillati; phylum Actinomycetota; class Actinomycetes; order Kitasatosporales; family Streptomycetaceae; genus Kitasatospora; species Kitasatospora sp. NPDC042419. Next base: position 668,753 of record NZ_JBWKAW010000002.1, on the reverse strand, counting down.
CCGACGAGGTGCGCGGGGAGGGCCGGGTCACCCTGCTGGAGGTCGGGTCGCTGGAGCTGCGCCGCGAGAGCGACGGCCGCGTGGCGGCGGGCGGGCTGGGCGTCTTCGACGCCGACGCGGTCTTCGTGAACCTCGGCTGCCGCCCGGCCGCCCTGCCCGGCTCCCTGGTGCGGGGCGAGGACGGCTACTGCCCGCCCGGGCGGCAGCACCCCCGCGTCCTCACCGCCGGCGACCTCCGCTCCGCCCGCGGCCAGCGCATCATGACCGCCACCGGATCGGGCGGAGAGGCCGCCCTCCAGGCCTACTACGCGCTGCGCCTCGGGGGCTGAGGCCGGGCGGCGGAGGCGTGGTGGAAGGAGCGGCGGGGAGAGCCCTCCCCCTGCCGGATCGCATCGCCTCGGACACCGGGTGTGTCCTCCCGACCAAGGGGGCTGCCTGTTGGGGCAGGGTGCGTATCGAGCCCGTTCAGGACTCGCGATGCACTCGACAAGCGCCTGGTCACAGGACTGCGCATGGTGTGTCGTGGCGCCTCCCTTTTTCGCGGGCCCCGGCCGCGTGCTGGTGAGCGCGAACGATCGTGGAGTCCACCGACACGGCCCAGTCCAGGTCCTCGCACCCGCACCAACGAGCAGAAGGTCCAGACGAAACGGCCTAGTCGGCACTCCCGGCGGCGGCCGATGCGAGGTCGTAGTCGACGCGGGCCCGGTCGATCTCCTCGACGTGCCGCTCGGCCCAGCCGGCCAGTTCGACCAGGGAGTCGTACAGCTCGCGCGCCATCGGCGTCGCCGTGTACTCGACCCTCGGCGGCACCGTCGGGTAGACGGTGCGGGTCAGCAGGCCGTCACGCTCCAGGTTGCGCAGGGTGAGGGTCAGCATCCGGCGGCTGATGCCCTTGACCTGGCGCTCCAACTCGGTGAAGCGGGCCGGGCCCTGGGTGGTCACGAGCAGGATGGCGATGCTCCACTTCCCGCTGACCCGGCCGAGCACGTCGAGCACCGAGCAGGCGGCCCGCGCGGAAGGGGTTTCGCACTCCCTCGGGGCGCTGACCTCGATGGTCACACCGGTGTTCCCCTGGGACATGAAAGTGCCTCCTTCCGCTTTCGGTGCATGATCGCAGACCATGATCCCGGCAACAAGACGGGTCGTGCGAACGCAGAGCAAGGGGTTCCACCATGGCGGACAGGATTCGGGTCGGGGTTGTCGGGGCGCACGCCGAGCGCGGCTGGGGGCGTGCGATCCACCTGCCGGCCCTCGCGGCCTCGAAGGACGACTACGAGATCGTCGCGGTCGCCGGTACGAGTCAGCAGTCGGCCGAGGCGGCGGCCGGTGTCTGGGGCGCCCGGCACGCCTTCGCCGACGCCCGGACGCTGATGGAGCACCCCGAGGTCGACCTGGTCACCGTCGCCGTCCAGCTGCCCCAGCGGGACGGCCTGGTGGACGCGGCGATAGCGGCCGGCAAGCACGTGTACAGCGAGTGGCCGCTGGCCCTGGACGCGGAGACCGCCGAGCGGTTCCGGAGCAGCGCCGAGGCGGCCGGGGTCCGGTCCGCGGTCGGCCTGCAGTCCCGGCACCACCCGATGGTCCGCTACCTGCGCGACCTGGTCGCGGACGGCGCGGTCGGCGAGGTCCTCTCCACCTCGCTCAGCTACTCGATCGCCTCGCCAGAGGTCTGGTCGCAGCGGTACGCGGCGCTGTTCGACGCCACCAAGGGCGTCAACCACGTGGCGGTCGTCGGCGGCCACTCGCTCGACATGTACGGCTCGATCGTGGGCGGCTTCGCCGAGCTGTCCGCGACCCTGACCACCCGGATCAGCACCATCACCCTCCAGGAGACCGGCGAGCCGCTCACGGTGACCTCGCCGGACCAGATCGTGGTGTCGGGCCTGCTGGAGTCCGGCGCCGCCTCCTCCGTCCACTTCATGACGGGTGGCCCGCGCGGCGACGGCTTCCGCGTCGAGGTGCACGGCCGGGCCGGCCGGCTGGTACTGCGCTCCACCGACGACTCGCTGGTGGGCCCGGAGTTCGTCCTCACCCTCGCCAAGGCGAACGGCGCCCCCGCCGAGACCCTCACCCTCCCGCCGCGCTACCTCCCGGCGCTCGCCACCGCCCCCGCCCCGGTCGGCAACGTGCACCGGGTCTACGCCGACCTCGCCCGCGCGATCCGCACCGGCGAGCCCTTCGACCCCGACTTCGCCACCGCGGTCCGCACCCACCGCCTGCTGGACGCGATCAAGCACTCCGCCGCCACCGGCGAGCGCCAGCACCTCGGCTGACCCGCCGCCGCCGGTGCCGGTGCCGGTGCCGGTGCCACGGGCATAGGATCTCGCGCACGGCAACGGCCAAGGGACGCACGGGACACGGGCGGCTTACAGCGGGTCGGGGTCTATCTGGGGCATCCGCGAGCTGGGAGCTTCAACCACGCGCTGTACGAGGCGGTGGTCGAGGAGCTGCGCGGGCGCGGGTGCGAGGTGGTCGCGCACGACCTGTGTGCAGAGGGCTTCGCGCCGGTGTCGACCGCGGAGGAGACGGAGACCTTGGCCGCGGCCGGTGAGGCCGTCGATCCGCAACTGGCGCTGCACCGCGCCGAAGTGGCCACGCTCGACGCGTTGGTGCTGGTCCACCCGAACTGGTGGGGATGCCGCCGGCCGTGCTGGCCGGGTGGGTGCAGCGGGTGCTGGTACCCGGCGTGGCGTACAAGCTGGGCACGGCCGACGGCGAGCCGACCGGCCTGCTGCGGGCCGGCCGGGCGCTGGTGCTGAACACCTCCGACACCCCGGAGAAGCGCGAACACGGCAAGTTCGGCGACCCGTTGCAGCGGATCTGGGCCGCCTGCCTGCTGCCCTACGTGGGCGTGACCGACGTCCGGCGGCTCGTCTTCCACACGGTGACCGACTCGGCCGCCGCCACCCGTGCGCAGTGGCTGCTCCAGGCACGGCAGGAGGCAGCGGCGCTGCTCGCGACGCGACCCGGGCGGGTCTGCTCCCGGAAGTCCGGTTGCACTGAGGTGAATATCGGTCAGAAGCTAAAGGCACCCGGTCGAGGCGGCCCGTGACAGGCTCGCCGGGGATACGGCACAGGAAGTCGGCCGGTCGGGCTTTCTACCTCGCCGCGTTCGCCTCGCTGTCCCAGCCGGAGTCACCCGCCACTACGACCGGAAACGACGCGAGGGCAAGCACCACGTCGCGACCCTCGTCGCACTCGCCCGCCGCCGCATCGACGTCCTGTTCGCCATGCTCAGAGACGGCACCTTCTACCAACCGCCGGCCGCCGCCATCGGTTGACGAAGGCCATAGGGGCACTTTCTTCCTAACGGTCGCCCTGCCGTCGTCCCGCGAGGCGCTAGCGGTTACAGGCCGTCCAACGGTGACCGGTGGCGCCACGGGATCAGTCGCTCGTACGCACCACCGGGGCGGCGGCGCTTCGCGGCCGCCTCGGGGGAGCGGAGGGTGCGGACGGCGAAGTGGAAGGCGGTGGCCGCGAGGGCGGTGGAGAGGAGGAAGAGGGAGACGACGCCGAGGTGGAAGAGCGCGTGCGGGACGTCGAGGACGTGGGAGAGGACGAGGTAGCCGAGGGAGGCGGTGAGGACGGAGCCGAGGGCGGGGGCGGAGGCGTTGTGGAAGGCGAGGCGCTTGGGAAGGGCGGAGAGGAGGGAGCCGGTCGGTATGGAGACGAAGGTGCCGACCAGGAGGCCGACCATGGCGCCGAGGGGTACGGAGGTGGAGCGGAAGGCGATGAGGGCGACGAGGGCGCCCCAGAGGGTCCCGCCGATGACGCCGACCTGGGTGGTGCGGACGATGAGCCGGATACGCCAGGTGTCGGCGTTCATCAGTGGGATCCTCCGGGGCGGGGAGAAGCGCGGTTCAGATGAGGTGGTCGAACTCGCCGCCCTTGGCGGCGGCAAGGAATGCGCGGAGCTTGGAGACGTCGCTGGTCAGCACTGTTTCCGGATCATCAGACTCGCGGACGTGCCTCCGGCCGTCGACACCCCGCGCTAGTTCAAGGCAGTTGTCAGCGCCGTCCGCGCCACTAAAGGAAGACTTCTGCCAGGACAGGTGGAACATCGGGCGCCTTTCAAGTCTGAAGCAGATAGAGAAGATGTTGGACCAGACCCCATGAGTCCCGCGAGGGGAGCTCACACAGGTCCCTCCGCTCGTCAATGGCCGGTAGGGCATTGTCGGCCAGTCTCTGGTACGCGTAGCGATAGTCGGCAACGTCCGTTGGCTCACCAAGGTGCTCCGCTCGCTTGGGACCGGAGAGGACAATCGTGGAGAGGTCGGAACACCCCGGGTCGCAAACCAGGAACGATGCCGAAATCGGTCCATGCTTCGGAGCAGTGAACGGCAGCACCTGGATGGTGACGTTCGGCAGTGCCGCCACGTCCAGCAGATGACGAAGCTGCGCCCTCATTACGGCGTCCCCAGCAAAGCGCATACGCAGAGCCGCTTCGTGGATGACGAACCGAAACTTCCGGTCCTTGCCGTCGGTCAAGATCTGCTGCCGTTGCATGCGGAAATCAACCGCTGTCGAGATGTCCCACTTGCCACCGACTTTGTAAGCATCTTCGTAGATGGCCTCGGCGTACGAGGGCAGTTGCAGCAGCCCGGCGATGTACAGCGTGTCGTAGCTGTCCAGCCGAACGGATCGATCCTCCAGCTCCGCAAGATCGAGGGCCAGATCCGGGACCTTGTTGGCGAAGGTGCTCCACCAGCCCTTACCGGAAGCTCGCCCCATGTCGGCAAGCCCAGCACGGTACGCCTGATCGTCGCAGCCGTAGGCGTCCAGCCAGACGCTCAACCGCTCCTGATTGAGGCTGATTCGGCCCGCTTCCGTGTGACTGACTGCTGGGCTCTTCATCCCTACCAGCGCCCCGGCCTCCGGGGCTGACAGGCCTGCAGCCAGCCGCAGCCGACGAAGCTCGTCGCCGAAGCGGCGCTGCCGCTGACTGATCTCTCCCCTGAGCCCCACAGCGTTCCTTCCCTCTCCCCGCAGTGTTCCGCATCGGCGCGACCCGCCGCCACCGGCAGCAGGTCACTCACAAGGGTCAACCTTGCCGTTCTGGTTGCAACAATATGACCCATGACTCTACTGTCAGTGTTGCACCGATCACACGACGGAGCGTCAGTAACGCCTGTTTCCAAGGCAGTAGGCGCCTTCTGCCCTTCGCACCGCAGAGCAGCCACGCGTGACCTCAACCAGTCCCGTCCTGGCCTGGCTCACGGCGACATCCCTCCGCCGTCCCGCTCTCCTCCCCACTCTCCGGAGGTTCCCCATGCGTGCCTGCAACCCGCCCGACTGGTCCGCCGCCCGCAACGAACTGCGCGCCGCCCTCACCTCCTCCGGCTGGCCCCCGGACACCATCCACGACGCCGAACTCGCCCTCCACGAGCTCTACTTCAACGCCTGGCGGCACGCCGACTGCCAGTCCCCCCTCGTCATCCTCGTCCTCCTCCCCCACACCCTCCGCGTCTGCGTCTGCGACGACAGCCCCACCCTCCCCGAGTCGCGTGTGAGCGCCGACCCCTACGAGATCTCCGGCCGCGGCCTCCACCTCGTCCGTTCCCTCACCCACCGCTTCGGCGCCGACCCCACCAAGAACGGCAAGGTCGTCTGGTACGAGCTGGACGTCGCCGCGTGAGCCGGGAACCGATCGCCCCCGACGACCCCGTCCTCCGCACCTACACCGACCCCGAGGTCACCGCGCTCCTCCGCGAACTCCACGACCACGGACGCAGGTTCGGCATCCAGTGGGGATCCGCCGCCACCCTCCCCGGCACCGTCGACGGCCGCATCCTCGTCGACTTCGGCAACGCCCCCGTCGCCACCCTCCTCAACCTCCTCGACCTCCTCCGCACCGCCGAAAGGAACGACCCCTCGTGGGAGTCCTGATCCCCTTCGTCACCGAGGCCGTCCACACCGAGCGCACCACCGTCGCCCACGTCACCGTGGAATCCGCCCCCGACGCCGCCGTCCAGCTCCGCCTCGCCCCGGACCTCGACATCCACGCCGCCCCCGGCGAACACCTCGCCGTCCCGCTCACCCGCGACCAGGCGGAGGACCTCCTCCACGCCCTCGCCGCCCGCCTCGGTCACCGCATCCTGCGAATCCAGAGGTGAGCCCCGGCACCGCGAACTTCCTCATCGGCGCGGCCTTCGCCGTCCTCCTCGCCCTCGCGATCACCACCGTCGCCCTGGGCGTCATCACCGCCCTCAAGGTCCACGACGCCCCGACCGCCGGCGCAACCGAGGACGACCACTCCTCCGCCCGCGACCGCATACATCACTGAACCCGCCCCACCCGCCCGGCGGCTGCCGCCTCAGCCGCCGCCCACCTCCCCCACTTCTCCACGCCTCCCCGCACGAAAAGTCGGCCCCGCCGACTTTCCGCGCAGGAGACCCGGGCCGCCGTCCGTCAGCGGACGACGTCGAAGACGTTCTTCTGCAGCCCGTTGTCGTAGGCCTCGTACTCGACGAGCTTCAGCTTCTGCACGTCCTTGTCCGTCGTGCTGAACAGCCGCTTGCCCGCGCCCAGCAGCAGCGGGAAGACGAGCAGGTGGTAGCGGTCGATCAGGCCGGCGTCCGAGAGGGCCTGGTTCAGCGAGGCACTGCCGTGGACGATGATCGGCCCGCCCTCGGTCTCCTTCAGCGCCGCGACCTCGTCCAGGGAGCGCAGGATCGTCTGCTCACCCCAGTTCGACACCAGGTCCTTCTCGTCGAGGGTGGTGGAGACGACGTACTTCGGCATCACCTTGTACTCGGCGAAGTCCGCCATGTCCGGCCACACGGGGCTGAACGCCTCGTAGCTGACCCGGCCCATCAGCATTGCCGCCGCCTCCTGCTGCTCCCGGCCCTTGATCTCGAACGCCTCGGGCAGGAACTCGGTGTGCTTGAAGGTCCACCCGGAGTTCCGGTAGCCGGGCTCGCCGCCCGGCGCCTCCACGACGCCGTCGAGCGAGATGAACGCGGTGCTGATCAGGGTGCGCATCAGGACTTCCTTGGTCTCGTGTCCGATTTCTCAGCAGACTAGGCCTGCGCACGCTTCGACCACCCGTGCGGCCCCGGCGCGCCGACCCATGATCTATGACTGTCGATCACGGAGAAACTCATCGGTCCTCGCGAAATCCGACACGCATTGCATCCTTGCTACGCCTTCAGCCCCTCGCGCCCTCACGCCCTCGCGCCCTCGCGCCCTCACGCCCTCACGCGGGCGCGACGGCCGCCCCGGGCGCGGCCGGGCCACGGAACGACTGCGCCCGGCTCAGCACCAGACTGGTCGTCGTGCTCCCGAACTGGGCCAGCTCGTCGACGACTTCCTCCAGGTGCGCCATCGACGTGGTCGCCACCTTCATGACGTAGCAGTCGTCCCCGGTGGTGCGCAGGCACTCCAGGATCTCCGGGCGCTCCCCGATCAGCCGGCGCAGCGGCTCGTGCCGCGTCCCCGGCCCCGGGTACTTCAGCCGGACCACCGCCAGCACCGGGTATCCGGCCCGCTCCAGGTCCACCTCGGCCCGGTAGCCCGTGATCACCCCGGCCGTCTCCAGCCGCCGCACCCGCTCCGTCGTGGCCGACGCGCTCAGGTTGACCCGCCGCGCCAGCTCCGTGAACGCGACCCGGCCGTCCCGCTGAAGTTCCGTCAGGATCGCCCAGTCCGTTGCATCAAGACTCTCGGTCATCCCGCCAGATTACCGGCGGATCCACGGCCGAACCGCCCCTGAACAGGCAGGAACCCCTTCAGTCGACCCCTCCTGCCTCCCTAGGCTGAACGGCATGAAGATCGGATCCATGACCCGCCGCTCCGACTCCAGCGGCTCCTGTCGGAGGATGCCGCCCACCCCCGCACCGCCCACCCCCGCACCGCCCACCGCGGCCGACGACGACACCGCGTGGTCCTGCACACCTCGTCGCCCGGCGGCGCCCCGTGGGGCCGCCCGAACTGGGCGCCGCACCCCGAGCTGAAGCCCGCACACCGGACGCCTCCGGGCGTCGTCCGCAGAGCGGTGGCCGCCCGCCGAGGGGCCGGTGGGACGGAGTCGCCCCATGCCTCCCCCGGGCAGCCGGCGGCGGAGGAAGGCGATCCGCTCGTGCAACTCGAAGAGCAGTGACCAGCCGCTGAAGCACCTCACCGGCCGGGAACACACCTTGGACGACGACATCGCGGCGCTCGACCTCGCGGCTGATCCGGTTCGAGGTCGAACTCACCGGCGGCGGACCGCCAGTGGACGCCGTCGGCGTTCTGCCGGCCGCCACGACCTGCCCCTGGCCGAACCCGCCGTGGGCCGCCCGCGCCGAACGACTCCCCGCCCCCTTCCGGCCGGGCTTGGCAGCGCTCGCCTTCGAGTGATCTCGGGCGGGGCGTCGGCGCGGCCCCGGTCGGCCGCCGCGCATCTTCGGTATGCCTGGCCGGGGCCGGAGCCCGTGGGTCCGGTCGATCCCCAACTCGGCTCCGCTCAGAAGGATTTCATCGCCGCAAACGGCTGCCGCCGCGCCGCACAGAAGTAACGCCCACCCCCCGAGGCCCGGCCCGGACCCCGCGCCGGCCCGGGCCTCCCTGCTGCGGCCGGGACCTCCCCGCGACAGCGGGAACGCAGGAAGTCGGCGAGACCGACTTCCTGCGCCCGCCTCCCGGCGCCGGAAAGCGAGCACCGGCAAGGGGGCCACCGCGCGGGAAGTCGGCCGGGCCGACTTCCCGCGCGAAGCGCCCGCCGCCACCGGCTTGCCCCTCCCCCAGGGGCAGACAGCAGAGTGAACGCGTGCACGAGGACTTGATCTCCATCGGGGAGCTGGCCTCCCTGACCAGGCTCAGCCCCAAGGCCCTGCGCCTCTACGGGGAGCGGGGGCTGCTGACACCCGCCCTGGTCGACCCGAGGACGGGGTTCCGCCGCTACGCCCTCGCCCAGGTCGAGCGGGCCCGCCGCATCGCGCTGCTGCGCGCCGTCGGCATGCCGCTCGCCCGGATCGCGGAGCTGCTGGACGCGGGCGACACCGCCGACGCGGGCAGCACGAGCGGCCACCCGGACGACAGGGGCACCCCCGTGCAGGTGCGCCTGCTCGACGCCTACTGGCGGGAGCAGGAGTCCGAGCACACGGCCCGCCGGGAGGCGGTGGGCTACGCCCGAGCGGTTCTGAGTGGAAGGCCCCTGACCATGTACCGGATCGACGAACGCGAAGTGCCCGCACAGAAGGTGCTGTTCACCCGGCGCCACGTGACCGCCGCCGACCTGGCCGGATTCCTGGGCGAGGCCAGTGAACTGCTCCTCGCCCATCTGCGGCAGACCGACGCCTGCCTCTCCGGACCGATCTTCAGCATCTTCCACGGCCACGTCAGCGAGGAGTCCGACGGCCCGGTCGAGGTCTGCGCGCCGACGACGAACACGGTCGAACCGGCGGAGCGGATCGGGGTGCGCATCGAACCCGCGTGCCGGGAGGCCTACACGCGTCTGACGAAGGAGCACAAGGACTTCGCGACCATGACGGCGATCCACGACGCCGTCGGCGCCTGGGTCGGCGAGCACGGGTTCGCGCGCAGCGGCCCCAACCGGGAGGTCTACTACCCGAACTGGGCCACCGCCGCCCCGGACGAGCACGTCGCGGACGTCGCCGTGCCGTTCCGCCCGCGCTCCGGCGGGTAGGCACTCCCGAACACCGGGCGTCTGATGCCCGACGCCGGGCGACGGGCACCGGGCACCGGGCGCCGGGCGCCGGGCGACGGGCGACGGGCGCCGGGCGACGGGCGACGGGCGCCGGGCGACGGGCGCCGGGCCTTGATCGAGCAGGACGGCCGTCCCGTCCCTACGAAGCCTCGTGGACCCGCACCAGCAGGGTCATCAGCTGCCGCTGCTCGTCCGGGTTCAGCGGCGCCAGCAGTTCTTCGTTCGCCGCCTCCGCCAGGGCCGCGCAGCGGGCGAGCAGCGCGACTCCCTCCGGAGTCACCGTGACGGCGTTCTTCCGCTTGTCGGCCGGGTCCGGGGCGCGCAGGACGTAGCCCGCCTCCTGGAGGTGGTTGAGGATGCCGACCATGTCCTTGGGGTCGACGGCGAGCAGGCGCCCCAAGTCGGCCTGGGCCACCGGGCCGTACTCGGCCGTGGCGGCCAGCACCGCGTGCTGCATCAGCTTGATCCCCTCCGCGGCGATCGCATCGGCGACCAGGCCCCGGCCGCGCGCCGCGACACGGCCGACGAGCCAGCTCGGCAGGGACTGGATGTGCTGGAGGGGCGTGGTCATGCGTCCAGCCTACTCCGGATTTCATTGGACTTCCCAACGACATTCCGCCTATCGTTGGGCTACCCAATGAATCTGGATCCGGGAGGTCCTGTGCTGCGCATCCGCCACGAGGTCAACGGCGGCCCCGAGGTGCTGTTCGCCGAGGAGGCCGCCGTGCCCACCCCCGGCACCGGCGAGCTGCTGGTGCGGGTCGAGGCGGTCGGCGTCACCCTGCCCACCGTCCGCAAGGTCCGCGAGGGCAGCGGACCGGTCTCCTTCGGCGGCGAGATCGCCGGGAGGGTCACCGCCACCGGTCCCGACGTCACCGCCTACGCCGTCGGCGACCGCGTCACCGGGCTCTGCTTCGCCGACGCCTACGCCGAGTTCGCCGTCCTGAACACCGCCATGGCCTCCCGGATCCCCGACGACGCCACCGCCGTCGAGGCCGTCGCCCTGGTCCGCAGCGGCCTGGTCGCGCGCGGCGCCTACGAGGCGGCGCGCGTGGAGCCCGGCGAATCCGTCCTGGTCACCGCCGCCGCCAGCGGCGTCGGCACCCTTGCCCTCCAGTACGCCCGAGCCGGCGGGGCGGGGCGCGTCGTCGCCGCCGTCGGCAGCGACGCCAAGGCCGACTTCGTCCGCTCGCTCGGCGCCGACGAAGTCATCCGCTACGCCGACGCCGACTGGGGCGGCCCCTACGACGTGATCCTCGACGGCGTCGGCGGCGACCTGCTCGGCCCCGCCGTCCGCGCCCTCGCCACCGGCGGCCGGCTGGTGGCCTACAGCTCCGGCGGCGGCACCGTCGAGGCGTACGAACTCCTGCTCCGCGGAGCCTCGGTGATCGGCTTCCAGATGCGTGCCGTCGCCCTCGGCAAGCCCGACGTCTACGCCCGCTGGCTCCGCGAACTCTGGCAGCTGCGCGACGCGGGCACCCTGCGCACGGCCGTCCACGCCGAGATCCCCCTCGCCGAGGCCGCCCGCGCCCACGCCCTCATCGAGCAGCGCCGCAACCTCGGCAAGGTCGTCCTGGTGCCGTAGCCGGAGCCCGGGTCACTTCGTCACCACCGGATCCCCCGGAGGCGGCATGAGGCAGGGCGTGATGATCCCGATGCTCATCCCGTTGCCGTCCCCTCCAACGGTGGAGTCGACGCTCAGGAGGTAGTCGCTCTCCGGATGCTTGGCGTCGAGCAGCGCGTTCGGCTCGCCCTCGTAGGTCTCCCAGTAGCCCACGATCCGCAGCCCCTCCGACTTGGCCATGTCGCGGATCTTCCGAACCACCTCGGGATGCCGTCCACGTGGCACGACACTCCTGGCGTTGAACATGAGCACGTACCGGTCGTCCGGCGCCGTCTCGAAGTTCTTGCCGGTGCACGGGCTGAACAAGGAGTCCTCTCCCGCCGGATCGAGCGTGATACCGGCCACCTGGGCCGCGTGCTCGGTGATCTGACGCGCCCAGGCCCGGGCTTCCTCCCGCCCCTTGACCGGAAGCGGAGCGTTCTTTCCCTCGTCATCGACCGACACGCAGGCCCCCATCATCACGACCATCAGAACGACCCCGGAAAGCCGGCGGACCGCCCTCCCCGGCGCAGCACCCCCACGGCCGACACCCCGCGCCCCACGCACCGACACGTCCACCGTCACCAGTACCAAGTCCCCTCGACAAAGCCCTCCTTCGGGACCGTCGTCGGTGGTGCGCCCACGATGACACGCCCCTGGTTCTTCAGACTCTCGCTGCCTTCGGCCCAGTAGTTCCCGTGACCGGTTGTATCGATCTTGAGGTTGCTCCCGCCGAACCCCTCCATGTGCGGAGAGGGTCCGAACGGGACGCCGCCGACGAGTCTCGTGAAATCCTGCTTGGCCTCCCCGACCCAGACGTGCTTGGGATCCACCCCCAGATCGGACGCACTGGAGACCCCCATGCCGGGGCTGCCGAGCGCCACGATGTCGTCGACCGGCAGGCCGCCACCCTCACGCGCGGCAACCCCGGCGGCATAGCTTCCGTAGCTGTGCGCGATGACCGTCACATGACTGCACACGTTGTCGGCCTGCGCAGCCCGCACACCCTGGCTGAAGCGACGCAGGTCAGGTGCCGCGTCCTGCCCCCTGGTCGGCGACAACGGGCTTCCGGTGGACCATTCGGGAGCGTCGTACCCGAGCCAGGAAATGACAGCCACACCGGCTGACCGGCCGGCGGCCTGGTCCTCCGCCGCTTTCTGCAGCCTCGCGACGTGGTCCATCTGCCCCGGCACGCTGTTGAGGTCGGTGCTCGTCCCGGGGACGAAGATCGCCGTGTGCAGGGCCTTGTCAGGGTTGCCCGTGGAGACGATGGCGCGGCCGTCCGACGCGTCCGAGTCGATTCCCAGCAGGAACATCCGGTGCATCTCGTCCTTGCCGTCGCTCTGATCCAACTTCTGCTTGATCGTCTCCAGGGCCTCCCGCCGTTTCCGGTAGGTCTCCTCGTCGAGCCCGGCGGTTCCGACCGCTCCGGCCTGGAGGGCATCCAGCTTCTGGTCCAGCACGAGCCGGTTGGCCTTGTCCCGGACGTCGGACGGCAGGCCGTCCAGCCGTCCCAACTCGGCGGGCCGCAGGGCCAGGTAGGTCTGCTGCTGCTCCGCGCTCAGGCCCTTCCACCACTCCGCCGACTTCTTCGGGTCCTTCCCGTCCGGCACCGCGCCGCCTGCGAGCCCGAGGTCGCCCATGACGGCCGCCGCGTCCAGTCCGGTCTCCGCCATCGCTCCGAGCCCGCGGGCCGGGTCGAGGATGTCGCCCCCGAGGCGTCCGAGCGCCGTCCTGCCCTGGTCACTGGCCTGTTGGGCCGTCTTCAGTGCCGCGTTGATCCGGTCCTGGCAGGCGTTCCTGGTGAAGGCGAGCGAGCGGAGGGCGTCCTGGGTGTCCTGGTCGTGGCGGTCGTCCCAGGTCTGCGCGGGCAGCTGGACCGTCCCGTCCGCGGCGATCGTCAATCCGGCCGTCTGCGCCTCGTGAACGGCACCGACCAGGGCGGTCTTCGCCTGCTGCATCCGGTCGGCGACCGTGTTCAGCGTCAGCACCACGGCCTCGGCCTCGACCCGGACGATGTCCAACTGCTGCTCGGTGCGCTCAAGGTAGGAGAACGCGGCGGTCGCGTCACCGCCCTGCCAGTGCTGCCGCAGCGGGCCGTTGACCTGTGTCCGATGGCGGGTGTCGACGCCGTCCACGGCGTGGGCCAGTGCTTTCCAGCTCTTCGCGGCGTCCCTCAGACCGTGCGGGTCGAACGTGGCCAGCAGCTCGTAGAGGCTGGTCACTGCACGGCTTCCTTCCACCCGCTGACCAGCGCCCGCTCGCCCTGCTGGTGGCCCTCGGCACTGGTCTCCAGCTTGGCGCCGGTGTCCACGAGCCGCTGCCGCAGCTTGCCGAGCGGGGCGTCCCAGTCCTTCCCCAACTGGCCGAGCGCGCCCGCCACCGACCAGCCGGCGAGCTGGGCGGCGGCCGTCGCGGTCGTGGCCAGGACCGACTTGACCGGTTCGACGAGCTCCCCGCCCAGGGCTCTGGCCGCTCCCGCCGAGGCGCGCAGCTCCGGGCCCACCTTGATGTCCGCCAACGAGATCTCCCCCCAGAGACGCCACACGGTGCACGACAGCGGATACGGCGGCCTTCCCGGAGGAGGACGCTGCGCGTCCGCACGACTACCCAGATGCTAGAGGTGCCCGGCGGTGCGCGCGGCGGTGTTCGGGAATTCGCACACGGCACGGGAAGTCGGGCCGGTCGGCTTCGCGCTCCGCCCGCCCGGCGGGCCTCCGGCCGCGGCGAGAGGCCCGCCGGGGGACGCTGCCGCGGCTACGAGACGAAGCCCACGACGCCGAACCCCGGACGCGCCTCCACGTGGCGGAGCCACTTGACGACGTCCATGACGGCGTCGACCACCTCCGGCTCCAGCGGCGGCGCGTGGCCCTGACGCTTGGTCTCCTCGAACTCCTCCAGGGCCTGCAGGCACTGCTCGTGCGTCCACTCGCCGCAGCCCGGCAGGTACGAGGACGGGACGGGGTCGGGCAGCCCGGAGCCGTAGCCGAACTCGGACACCGACACGGCGGTGATCCGCAGCGCCCGCAGCCCCTCGTCCACGACGGACAGCCAGTCGCCCTTGTACGGGCTGAAGGAGGAGTTGTCGAGGAAGGACCCGGTCAGCGCGCAGAGGCGCTTGTAGGCGTAGCCGTACTGGAACGCGTGCTCCCGGTCCTCCCCGAAGGGCCCGCCGTGCACCACGGCGCGCAGCGCCTCGTAGGCCGTCGGGGCGCCGGCCTCGATCTCGGATTCGAACCACTCGTCGTCCGACGCCAGGTCGGCGCCGAAGCTGTCGCGGATGACCTGGAGCAGCTGGTCGTCACCGGAGCCGACCAGGGCGCGGGTGGCCTTCGGGTCCAGCAGGTACACACTCAGGGAGGAACTCATGGCACGACGCTATCGCCGCGGACCGACAGCGGGACGCGGGGCCGCCCTCCCCCGTCGGGCCCGCGCACAGGACGCCGGACCGGCCGACTTCCCGCTCCGCGCACCCGCCGGTCTCCGGGCCGACCCTGAGGGGAACCCCGAGGCCAGGTCCCCCTCCGAGGGGAAGGAGGTCAGGGACGGGATCGGCTTGTGGGCTGAGGAATCGGGGGCGCCGACGGCGGAGCATTGAAGTACGCCAGCCGGAGAGACCGGCCACCGGCGACACAGCAACGGAGCTTCCCATGAGCCGCCTCGCCCGCCCCCGCCACAACCGCGTCATCGCCGGCGTCTGCGCCGGGCTCGCCGAGCGGTTCGGGCTCACCCCGTGGACCGTCCGCGCGATCTTCCTGGCCTCCTGCCTGCTGCCCGGCCCGCAGTTCCTGATCTACCTGGCGCTCTGGCTGCTGCTCCCCCAGGAGCCGTGATCCGGCCGGGGCCGGCCGCCCCGCTGCGCGGGCCGTGACGGATCACCCCGTGACGGATCACCCCGCGACGCGCGGCAGCCCCACGACGAACAGCCCACGACGGACCACCCACGACGACCGGTCGCCACGAGCGGCCACCGCCACCGCAGAACCACCACCGCGGAACCACCACCGCAGGACCACCACCGCAGGACCACCACAGGACCGTCATGACGGAACGGGCCGCTCACTCCGGGGGGAGTGAGCGGCCCGTTCGCCGTGCGGGTGGGGCGCCGTACGAGTGGGCGGAGCGTCAGCCGCCGAGGCCCGGGAGGATCCCGGTGAGCCCGCCGACCGGGGTCTTGTCGAGGCCCGGGATGCTCGGCACGCCGGCCCGGTTGGCGGTCGCGGCGGGGGCCGCGGCCTGGCCCGCGCCGGGGGCGAGGGTGCCGAGGGTGTTGGCGACCCGGTCGCCGCCGGGCAGCTTGGCGGCGGTGTCGGTGACGGCCCCGGTGACGGCCGGGTTGGTCAGCGCGCTGGTCGGGAGCCCCAGGCCACCGGTGGCGGCGGGGGCGGCGGACGCGCTGCCGGCGCCGACGGCGGCGATGGCGATGCCGAGCGCGGCGGTGCCGGCGGCCTTGAGAGTGGCCTGCTTCATGTGGTTCGTCCCCTTGGGTCCTCGTCGGTGGCCGACCGGCACGGCTGGCGCGACGGGGTCCGCCCGCCACGGCCGGTCAGCATTGACTGGCACACCGTAATGATTGGATCGCACCAGGACCAAAGGCCGTTCACCCACACGAGTGGGTAGTCGGATGAACGCCAAAATCCTTGCGGGAAAAGGGTGTTCAAACAGTGCCCGAGGGGCGTTCATCCGACCGGAAAGGACGCTTCTCAGCTGCCGGCGCTGAACAGCCACTCCGCCTTGAGCTCGGCGTAGCCCGGCTTGATCACGTCGTTGATCATCGCGAGCCGCTCGTCGAACGGCAGGAACGCCGACTTCATCGCGTTCACGGTGAACCACTCCATGTCGCCCAGCGTGTAGCCGAAGGCCTCGACCAGGTGGCCGAACTCCTTGCTCATGCTGGTGCCGCTCATCAGCCGGTTGTCGGTGTTCACGGTGACTCGGAACTTCAGCCGGCTGAGCAGCCCGATCGGGTGCTCGGCGTACGAAGTGGCCGCCGCCGTCTGCAGGTTGGAGGTCGGGCACATCTCCAGCGGGATGCGCTTGTCGCGCACGTAGGCGGCCAGGCGGCCCAGCTGGACGCTGCCGTCCTCGTTGACGGTGATGTCGTCGACGATCCGCACGCCGTGGCCGAGCCGGTCGGCGCCGCAGCACTGCAGGGCCTCCCAGATCGACGGCAGGCCGAAGGCCTCGCCCGCGTGGATGGTGAAGTGGTTGTTCTCGCCCTTGAGGTAGTCGAAGGCGGCCTGGTGGCGGGTGGGGGGGTAGCCCGCCTCGGCGCCGGCGATGTCGAAGCCGACGACGCCCGCGTCGCGGTGGCGGTTGGCCAGTTCGGCGATCTCCTGCGAACGCGCGGCGTGCCGCATCGCGGTGATCAGGGTGCCGATCCGGATGCGGTGGCCGGCGGCGCGGGCGTTGGCCTCGCCGAGGCGGAAGCCCTCCTGGACGGCCTCGACGACCTCGTCCAGGGACAGGCCGCCCTCCAGGTGCTGCTCGGGGGCGTAGCGGACCTCGGCGTAGACGACGCCGTCGGCGGCGAGGTCCTCGGCGCAGTCGGCGGCGACCTTGATCAGGGCATCGCGGGTCTGCATGACGGCGCAGGTGTGCGCGAAGGTCTCCAGGTAGCGGACCAGCGAGCCGGAGTCGGCGGCTTCGCGGAACCACTCGCCGAGCTCCTCGGCGTCGGTGGTGGGGAGTCCCTGGTAGCCGACGGCCGCGGCCAGCTCGACCACGGTCTCGGGGCGCAGTCCGCCGTCGAGGTGGTCGTGCAGGAGCACCTTCGGGGCGCGGACGATCTGGTCGGGCGTGGGGATCCGGGGGCCGGCGCCCGCGGTGGTGACGGGGATCTGCTTCTCCATTGCGGGAGTGTAGCTCCTACGCGCGTAGACGGGCCAGCGTCGACAGGGCCGAATCGGCCAATGTCCACCGGGAATTCCACCAAAGGGATGATCCGGGCAACCTACTCGCCAGTCGCCCGGACTCCGCCCGCCGCACCGGCCCTCGGACGGCGTCCGCCGCACCGGCCCTCGGACGGCGTCCGCCCTCAGTCGTGCTCCAGCAGCCGCCCCCGCCGCGACAGCACGAAGTCCCGGAACGCCGCCACCGGCGGAGTCGGCGGCCGGCCCGCCGCCCACGCCAGGCCGATCGCCCGCCGGGTGCGCGGCGCCGTCACCTCCAGCTCCACCGCCCCCGGCCGCGGCACCAGCGCCGGCGGCAGCAGCGCCACCCCCAGGCCCGCCGCCACCAGCCCGCGCAGCGTCTCCGCCTCCTCCCCCTCGAACGCGAGCCGCGGCACGAACCCCGCCTCCGCGCAGAACCCGTCCGTGATCGCCCGCAGCCCGTACCCCCGCTCCAGTCCGACGAACGGCTCCTCCGCCACCTCCGCCAGCCGGATCCGGCGACGGCCGGCCAGCCGGTGGTCGGCCGGGACGACCAGGTACAGCCGCTGCTCGTCCAGCCGGCGGGCCACCAGCGCCGGGTCGTCCTCCGGCAGCGGAGCGACCAGGCACAGGTCCAGCTCCCCCGCCCGCAGCCGGCCCAGCATCGCGCCGACGTAGTCCTGCACCAGCTGGAACCGCACCTGCGGGTACGCGGCACGGAAGTCCCGCAGCAGCGCCGGGACCGCGTCCGTCCCCATGGTGTGCAGGAAGCCGAACGCCACCCGGCCGGTCGCCGGGTCCGCCTCCGCCCGGGCCGCCTCGACGCCGCGCTCCACCTCGGCCAGCGCCCGCTCCACGGAGTCCAGCAGCAACCGGCCGGCCCTGGTCAGCCGGACCGTCCGGCCCTGACGGGCCAGCAGATCCACGCCCAGCTCCGCCTCCAGCCGGGCCACCGAGCGGGACAGCGTCGGCTGCGGCATGCCCAGCAGCGCGGCCGCCTGCGTCACGTGCTCCAGCCGGGCCACCGCCGCGAACTGGGCCAGCATCGGCGCCAGTTGCGCCGCCGGCAGGTCCGGCCCCAGCTCCGCGAGCCTGGCCGGCGCCGCGCTCCCCCCAGCGTTGCCCTCGCCGTCCTCCACCACTGTGTGCACCGCCCTCACTGCCGCACGCTCCACTCATACCCGTACGCATGGATTATCGACGTCCCATGCATTGGACGCATCAGTTGCACAGGCCTACGGTCGACGTCATGCAGCCCTCCAGTACCGGGGCGTCCGTGGCCACTCCGGACGCCCTCGCCCAGCCGACCCCGGGAACCCCGGGAACCCCGGGAACCCCGGGAACCCCGGGGACCCTCACGGCCGCGCGGCCCACCACGCCCCGGCCCACCGCCGCCACGCCGAAGATCGCCGCCGACGCCGCCACCAACGCCGCGACCGCGGCCGCCGTCGCGGCCGCCACCGCCGACGACCGCCACCGCCCCGGCCAGCGCGCCTTCCGCCGCGCCAACCTCGCACTCTTCGCCGCCGGCATCGCGACCTTCGTCCTCCTCTACTCCACCCAGGGCCTGCTGCCGGTCCTCTCGGCCGACCTCGACCTCACCCCCGGCCAGGCCAGCTGGACGGCCTCCGCCGCCACCCTCGGACTCGCCCTCGCCCTGCTCCCCGCCAGCGCGCTCTCCGACCGGTACGGCCGCACCGCCGTGATGACGGCCTCCGTCCTCGCCGCCTCCGCCCTCGCCCTGGCGCTGCCCTTCGCGCCCGACCTGAGCACCCTGGTCGTGCTCCGCGTCCTCCAGGGCGCCGCCCTCGCCGGGCTCCCCGCCACCGCAATGGCCTACCTCGCCGAAGAGGTCCACCCGTCCGCGCTGGCCTCCGCGATGGGCCTGTACGTGGCCGGCAACAGCATCGGCGGCATGGGCGGCCGACTGCTCTCCGGCTGGGTCGCCGCCGGCTTCGGCTGGCGCTGGGGCCTGGCCGCCTCCGCCGCCCTCGCCCTGCTCGCCGTGCTCGCCTTCCGGCTGCTGATCCCCGCCGCCCGCCACTTCACCCCTGCCCCGGTGGACGCCCGCGCCCTCGCCCGCACGGTCGGCCGCCACCTGCGCAACCCGCTGCTGGTCCGGCTGTACCTGCTCGGGATGCTCTTCATGGCCGTCTTCGGCGCGGTCTACAACACCGTCGGCTACCGGCTGGTCTCCGCGCCGTTCCACCTGCCGGAGTCGGTGGCCGCCTCGATCTTCGTGGTCTACCTGGTCGGCACCGGCACCTCGGCCGCCGCCGGGCGCCTCTCCGGCCGGCTCGGCCGCCGGGGCGCGCTGTACGTCGCGATCGGCACCACCGCCGCCGGGCTGCTGCTCTCGCTCGCCGGCTCGCTGACCTTCGCGCTGCTCGGCCTGGTCCTGATCACGGCCGGTTTCTTCGCCGGCCACGCCACCGCGTCCTCGACGGTCGGCCGCACCGCCACCGAGGGGCGCGCGCAGGCCTCCGCGCTCTACCTGATCGCCTACTACCTGGGGAACAGCCTGGGCGGGACGATCGGCGCCGACGCCTACCACTCCACCGGCTGGCCGGGCGCCGCCACCGTCGGCCTCGCCGCGATGGCCCTCGCCGCGGGCGTCACCCTCTACGCCACCCGCCAGGCCCACACCGCCGCGCTCCGGCGCGCGGACGGGCTGCGGGGCGGACTCTCGATCCGGTAGAACCCGCCCGTGGCAGATCCGGAACTCCGCCACCACTCCCGTCACCGGCCGGCGGATACCTGACGCTCGCTGTCAGGTATCCGCCGTAGCTTTCCTGCGTACCGTCCGAACGACCAGAGGAACGCGATGGCCACCTTCGTCCTCATCCCCGGCATGCTGCACGGCGGCTGGTGGTACCGGCCGCTGACCGACGGGCTGCGCGCCGCAGGGCACGAGGTGCACCCGCTGACGCTGACCGGGGTGGCCGAGCGCGGCCACCTGAACGACGGCACGGTCAACCTGGACACCCACGTCCGGGACGTGGTCTCCGTCCTGGAGGCCGAGCGCCTCACCGACGTGGTGCTGGTCGCGCACAGCTACGGCGGGATGGTCGCCTCCGGCGTGGCCGACCGGGTGCCGGAGCGGATCGGGAAGCTGCTGTACGCGGACTCCTTCGTCCCCCGGGACGGCGAGTCGGCGTACGGGATCGTCACCGGGGTCTGGAAGCAGCGCTACCTGGCCGGTGCGGCCGCCGACGGCTTCACCACACGCGGCCGCAACCCCGCGCTCGACCCGCGCGCCACCGTCCACCCGCTGGCCACGCTGCTCCAGTCGGTCACCCTCACCGGCGCCCTCGACGCCGTCACCGACCGCACCTACGTCCACGCCGCGGGCTTCGAGGAGAGCCCGTTCCTCGACACCGTCGCCCGGCTGCGCGAGGACCCGTCGTGGAGGGTGCTCGACCTCCCGGTGGGCCACGACCTCATCCGCGAGGCCCCCGAGGAGTTCCTCAAGATCGCCCTCGCCACCGCCGGCTGACGGGCACCCGGCCGTCGGCGACCGCCGATACGCTCCCGGCCATGAGCATCGATCCCACCGTGTTCGCCCGGCTGCGCGAGATCGCCGATCAGCTGCCCCGGATTCCCGGGGTGGGGAAGGTCGAGATCGCCGACGGCCAGATCTTCCTGGCGCTGTCGCCCGTGATGCGGCACGAACTCGCCGTTGCCCGGATCGCCCGACAGCTCAACACCCAGCTGCCGGCCACGCACCCCGGGTACATCGCGCACCCGGGCGCCGACCTGGAGGACATCGGCCTGGGGCGGCTCAGGCGCCCGGACCTCATGGTCTTCGTAGACGAGGCCCTGGAGAGCGAGCAGCCGGCGCTGCGCCCTGACCAGGTCCTCCTCGTCATGGAGGTCGTCTCCAAGTCCAACCCGGAGAACGACTACGAGAACAAGGTCCACGACTACTCCGCCATGGGCATCCCGCTCTACCTGCTGATCGACCCGCGCACGGGAACAGGCATCGTGCATTCGGAGCCGCACTACGAGTCCCGCGAGAAGTTTTCCTTCGGCGACACCGTCACCGTCGGCCCGTGGACGCTCGACACCGGGGACCTGCGCACGTACGCCTGAGTACGGCGTCCGCGCGCGGGCCCCCGGTGGGCGGACCGGGGATCAGGCGATGCGGTCCAGCACGATCGGGTTCGGGGTGAACGCCGTGCCGGCCGGGGAGACCTCGACGCCGCCGGCGAGGGCCTCGATCGCGTAGTCGAAGCGCTCCGGGGTGTCGGTGTGCAGGGTGAGCAGCGGCTGACCGGCCACCACGGTGTCGCCGGGCTTGGCGTGCATCTCGACGCCGGCGCCCGCCTGGACCGGGTCCTCCTTGCGGGCGCGGCCGGCGCCGAGGCGCCAGGCGCTGACGCCGACGGCGTACGCGTCCAGCTTGGTCAGCACGCCGGAGGCCGGGGCGGGGATGACGTGCTGCTCGCGGGCGACCGGCAGCGGGGCGTCGACGTCGCCGCCCTGGGCGGCGATCATGCGGCGCCAGTGGTCCATCGCGGAGCCGTCGCGCAGCGCGTCGGCCGGGTCCTTGCCGTGCACGCCCGCGGCGGCCAGCATCTCGCGGGCCAGGGCGAGGGTGAGCTCGACGACGTCGGCGGGGCCGCCGCCGGCCAGCACCTCGACGGACTCGCGGACCTCCAGCGCGTTGCCCGCGGTGAGGCCGAGCGGGGTCGACATGTCGGTGAGCAGCGCGACGGTGTTGACGCCGGCGGTGGTGCCGAGGCCGACCATGGTGCGGGCCAGCTCGCGGGCGTCGTCGAGGTTCTTCATGAAGGCGCCGGAGCCGACCTTGACGTCCAGGACGAGTGCGCCGGTGCCCTCGGCGATCTTCTTGGACATGATCGAGGAGGCGATCAGCGGGATGGCCTCGACGGTGCCGGTGACGTCGCGCAGGGCGTAGAGCTTCTTGTCGGCGGGCGCGAGGCCGTCGCCGGCGGCGCAGATGACGGCGCCGGCCGAGTGCAGCACGTCCATCATCTCCTCGTTGGAGAGCAGGGCGCGCCAGCCGGGGATGGACTCCAGCTTGTCGAGGGTGCCGCCGGTGTGGCCGAGGCCGCGGCCGGAGAGCTGCGGGACGGAGGCGCCGCAGGCGGCGACCAGCGGGGCGAGCGGCAGGGTGATCTTGTCGCCGACGCCGCCGGTGGAGTGCTTGTCGCTGGTCGGCTGGGCGAGGGAGGAGAAGTCCATCCGGACGCCGGAGCGGATCATCGCGTCGGTCCAGCGGCTGATCTCGCGGAGGTTCATGCCGTTCAGCAGGATGGCCATGGCCAGGGCGGACATCTGCTCGTCGGCGACCTCGCCGCGGGTGTAGGCGTCGATGACCCAGTCGATCTGAGCGTCGCTCAGCTCGTCGCGGTCGCGCTTGGTCCTGATGACGGAGATGGCGTCCATGGTTGCTCCATTGCTCCCGGGAGGGGTTCGGAAAAGCGGCTTTCAAAAACGGCGTGCGGTGGGACCGCGTTCGGGAAAGCGTCGTGCGCAGGCGGCACCCGAAAAGCGGAGAGTGCCGCGAGCCGGCCCGGTCAGGGCCCGCTCGCGACACTCTACGCGCGTAACAAATGGCAGTGCTAGAGCCGCTCCGGCCCGAACGCGTCGGGCAGGACCTCACTCATCGGCCGTACGCCGGACGGCAGCTCGATCAGCAGGTCCGGTCCGCCGTGCTCGTACAGCAGCTGGCGGCAGCGGCCGCACGGCATCAGCAGCTCGCCGGCCCCGTCCACGCAGGTGAACGCGGTCAGGCGGCCGCCGCCGCCGGCGTGCAGTGCGGAGACCAGACCGCACTCGGCACAGAGGCCGAGCCCGTACGAGGCGTTCTCCACGTTGCAGCCGGTGACCAGCCGCCCGTCGTCCACCAGGGCGGCGGCGCCGACCGGGAACTTGCTGTACGGCGCGTACGCGTGGCGCATCGCCTCGCGCGCGGCCTCCCGCAGCCGCTCCCAGTCGACGTCCGCCGGGGCCGGCGTCACTTGCCCTGGCCCTTGCGGTAGATCTGGCCGTCGGCCTTCGGCGGCCGCAGCCGCTGCGAGGCCAGCGAGAGGACCACCAGGGTGATGACGTACGGCGTCGCCACGATCAGCGGACGCTGCACCTCCTCGGTGGTGAAGTACCAGGTGAACAGACCGCCGGACACCACGAAGGTGATCAGCGCGGCCGGGATCTTGCGGCGGTACAGGTTCCAGAGCGCCAGCAGCACCATCGCGATGGCGACCACCAGGATCAGCACGTGCACCGACTCCGGGTCGCGCAGCTGGAGGCTGTCGGTGAAGCCGAACAGGCCGGCGCCCATGGCGAGGCCGCCGGGCATCCAGTTGCCGAAGATCATCGCCGCGAGGCCGATGAAGCCTCGGCCGTTGGTCTGGCCGTCCTTGTAGAAGTGCGCCGCGACCAGCGAGAGGTACGCGCCGCCCAGGCCCGCGAAGGCGCCGGAGCTGATGACCGCGAGGTACTTGTACTTGTAGACGTTGACGCCCAGGGACTCCGCCGCGGTCGGGTTCTCACCGCAGGAGCGCAGCCGCAGGCCGAACACCGTGCGCCAGAGGGCGAAGTAGCTGACCACGATCAGCGCGCCGGCCAGCAGCACGACCACCGAGATGTTGGTGACCAGGCCGCCGAGCACACCGGCCACGTCGGAGACCAGGAACCAGTGGTGGGCCTCGATGTCCTTCAGCCCCGAGGAGAGGCCGGGGACGGTGATGTACGGCAGCGGATCGGCCGGCGGGGACTGGTTCGCGCCGGCACCGGCGGAGATGTAGTCCTTGTAGTAGATCCGGTTGACGTACGCGCAGATGCCGGGGATCAGCAGGTTGACGCCGACACCGGAGACGATGTGGTCGACGCCGAAGGTCACGGTGATGACGGCGTGCAGCAGGCCGCCGAGGGCGCCGCCGAGCATGCCGGCCACCAGACCGAACCACGGGCTGACCAGGTAGCCGCCCCAGGCTCCGGCGAAGGTGCCGGCGACCATCATGCCTTCGAGGCCGATGTTGACCACGCCGGCCCGCTCGGACCAGAGACCGCCGAGACCGGCCATGCCGATCGGCACGGCGGCGCTGAGCGCCGCGGTGACCTGCCCGGAGGAGGTCAGCGAGTGGTTGTCGGTGATCATGCCGACGGCGGAGAAGAGGACCAGGGCGCCCGCGATCAGCAGCAGCACCACCGGCCAGGACATCTTGCGCTTCTTGGCGGGAGCACCCGGCGCCTTGGCGCGGGCTGCGGTGGCCGTGCTCATGCGGACACCTCCTTCTTCTCGTTGGCCGCGGCGGCCTGGGCGGCGAGCTCGGCGCCGACCTTCTGCTGCTGGCGCTTGAGGCCGTAGCGGCGCACCAGCTCGTAGGCCACGACGACGCAGATGACGATGGTGCCCTGCATGACCGGGACGATCTCGAACGGGAAGCCGCCCTGGAGCGGCAGCTGGGCGCCGGTGGCGTCCAGGAAGGCGAAGAGCACGGCGGCGAAGGCCATGCCGATCGGGCTGTTGCGGCCGAGCAGCGCGACCGAGATGCCCAGGAAGCCGAGGCCGCCCTGGAAGCTCTGGCCGTAGTTGTACGAGTTCTGCAGCAGCTCGGGCAGGCCGATCAGACCGGCCAGCCCGCCGGAGACCGCCATCGAGATGACGATCATGCGCTTGACGTTCACACCGGACGCGGTGGCCGCGGTCTCCGAGCGGCCGGTGGCGCGCAGGTCGAAGCCGAAGCGGGTGCGGGTCAGGGTGAACTGGAAGGCCACGCCGACCAGGATCGCGATGAAGAGGAAGCCGTAGAGCGGCCCGCCGTCGGTGTTGATCGCGAAGAAGTGGCTGGACTCGGAGACCGGGGCGGTCTGGATCGAGTTGCTGGTGCCGCTCTTCTCCGGCGCGAAGATGCCGGGGACGAGCAGCAGGCCGACGATGGCCACCGCGATGGCGTTCAGCATGATGGTCGAGATGACCTCGCTGACGCCGCGGAGCACCTTCAGCAGACCGGCGATGCTCGCGTACAGGCCACCGACCAGCATGGCGGTGATCAGCAGCAGCGGGATCTGGATGAACGACGGCAGGTCCAGCCGGCTGCCGACGAACGCCGCGAACAGCGCGGCCACCTTGTACTGGCCCTCGACACCGATGTTGAAGAGGTTCATCCGGAAGCCGAAGGCGGCGGCCGCGGCGGCCAGGTAGTACGTGGTGGACCGGTTGAGGATGGCCACCTGGCCGTCCGACTTGGTGGCGTACGTGAGCATCACGTTCCAGGCGTCGAACGGGTTCTTGCCCGAGGTCGCCAGGAGCACCGAACAGATCGCGACGGAGAGCAGCACGGCGAGCACCGGTGCCGCGAGGGCGAGGACGATCTTCTCGCCGTCGAACCGCTGCGCCAGCGAGCGCTTGGCGGCGGGGGTGGGACTGGTCATGTGGCTACTCCCCCGCCTGCTGGTCGCCGGCGGTGTCGGTGGGGGTGTCGTCCCCGGCGGTGTCGGACGGGGCGTCGTCGCCGGTGGCCGGCTCGGCCTCGGTGCCCTCGACCCGGGTCGCGTGGGACTCCTCGACGGCCTCGGGCTCGGACTCGATGTGGCCGCGGGCCGCACCGG
Organism: Kitasatospora sp. NPDC042419; assembly: GCF_056437345.1. Classification (NCBI taxonomy): domain Bacteria; kingdom Bacillati; phylum Actinomycetota; class Actinomycetes; order Kitasatosporales; family Streptomycetaceae; genus Kitasatospora; species Kitasatospora sp. NPDC042419. Next base: position 643,051 of record NZ_JBWKAW010000002.1, on the reverse strand, counting down.
TCATCGCGGTACCGAGGTCCTCGGCGGTGACGGTGGCCGGGTCGGCGTCGGCGACCAGCCGGCCGCGGTAGATCACCCGGATGGTGTCGGAGAGCCCGATCAGCTCGTCCAGGTCGGCGGAGATCAGCAGGACCGCGAGGCCCTCCCGCTGCGCGACCCGGATGTGCTCCCAGATCTGCGCCTGCGCGCCGACGTCCACACCGCGGGTGGGGTGGGCGGCGATCAGCAGCTTGGGCCGGTGGCTCATCTCGCGGCCGATGATCAGCTTCTGCTGGTTGCCGCCGGAGAGGGACGCCGCGGTGACCTCGATGCCGGGGGTGCGGACGTCGTACTGCTCGACGATCCGCTGGGTGTCCTTGCGGGCACCGGCCGGGTCGAGCAGGACGCCCTTGGAGTTCGGGGTCTCGGTGACGTGGCCGAGGATCCGGTTCTCCCAGAGCGGGGCCTCCAGCAGCAGGCCGTGCCGGTGGCGGTCCTCGGGGATGTAGCCGATGCCGGCCTCGCGGCGGGCCCGGGTGAGGGTGCCGGAGAGGTTCTTGCCGTCGAGGGTGACGGTGCCGCCGTCCAGCGGCAGCATGCCCATGATGGCCTCGACCAGTTCGGCCTGGCCGTTGCCCTCGACGCCGGCGATGCCGAGGATCTCGCCCTTGTGGATGCGCAGCGAGATGTCGTCCAGGACCACGCGCTCGATGCCCTCGGCGTCGGTCTTGGCGATCCGCAGGCCGTCGACGCGCAGCGTCTCGTCGGTGGTGACGGTGGACTCGCGGCTCTCCGGGGAGGGCAGCTCGGAGCCGACCATCAGTTCGGCGAGCTGCCGGGCGGTGACGCTCTTCGGGTCCGCGTCGCCGACGGTGGTGCCGCGGCGGATGACGCTGATCGCGTCCGCCACCGAGAGCACCTCGTGCAGCTTGTGCGAGATGAAGATGACGGTGACGCCCTCGGACTTGAGCTCGCGCAGGTTGTCGAAGAGTGCGTCGACCTCCTGCGGGACGAGCACGGCCGTGGGCTCGTCGAGGATCAGGATCTTGGCGCCGCGGTACAGCACCTTGAGGATCTCGACGCGCTGGCGGTCGGCGACGCCGAGGTCCTCGACCAGGGCGTCCGGGCGCACGCCCAGGCCGTACTGGTCGGAGATCTCCTTGATCTTCGCCTTGGCCTTGGCGCCGATGCCGAACAGGTGCTCGCCGCCGAGGACGACGTTCTCCCAGACGGTGAGGTTGTCGGCGAGCATGAAGTGCTGGTGCACCATGCCGATGCCGCGCGCGATGGCCTCGCCCGGGGTGTTGAACTCGCAGAGCTCACCGTTGATCGCGATGGTGCCCTCGTCCGGCTTCTGCATGCCGTAGAGGATCTTCATCAGCGTCGACTTGCCGGCGCCGTTCTCGCCCATGAGGGCGTGCACGGTGCCGGTGCGGACGGTGAGGTTGATGTCGTGGTTGGCCACGACACCGGGGAAGCGCTTGGTGATGCCGCGCAGTTCGACGGCCGGTGTCGCCGTCCCCGCGCTGGGGGTACCGCCCGTGTTCGGGGCGGGATCGGATGCGGTGATGGCGATCTCCTGGTGGTCTGGAGGCGCGTCGTTGCGCTGGAGGGCCAAAAGCGAAAAACGGTGGAGGGACGGGACGGGGCCCGGGGGTACGCACTGAGCGCACCCTTCCGGGCCCCTCCCTGATGTTGCGTCCATCATGGCGCTGCCGGGCAGGCGGCAGCGGCAGCGACGTCCGGTCGAACCCTTACTTGGTGGGGTCGGTCGGGACGGTGGTGGCGCCGCTCTTGATGGCGTTGGCGGCCTCGTCGAGCTTGCCCTTGATGTCGTCGATCTTGCCGCCGGTGGTGGCGAGCGAGACACCGTCGGCCTTGAGGTCGAAGTTCTTCACGCCGGTGAAGGTGGAGCCCTTCTTGGCGGACTCGATGTAGGCGAAGACGGCCTTGTCGACGTTCTTCACCATCGAGGTCATGATGCTGTTCTTGTACTTCGCCAGGGCCGGCTGGGCGGCCTGGTCGGAGTCGACGCCGATGGCCAGGGCGTTCGCGTTGGCGGCGGCCTCGATCGCACCGTTGCCGGAGGAGCCGGCGGCGGTGTAGATGACGTCGGCCTTCTTGTCGATCTGGCCCTGCGCGGCTTCCTTGCCCTTGTCGGGCGAGGCGAAGCCGGAGAAGTCCGGCGGGGTGGTCAGGTAGGTGACCTCGACCGGCATGTTCGGGTCGACGGACTTGACGCCCGCGCGGTACCCGGCCTCGAACTTCTTGATCAGCTCGGACTGCACGCCGCCGATGAAGCCGACGTGCTTGTTCTTGGACTTGAGGGCCGCGGCCACACCGGCCAGGTACGAGCCCTCCTGCTCCGAGAAGGTCAGCGAGGTGACGTTGCTCGGCTGGGTCTCGGAGGCCGAGTCGATGATCGCGAACTTGGTGTTCGGGTTCTCCTTGGCGACCTTCTCGACCGCGGCCTGGTAGACGAACCCGACGGCGATGATCGGGTTGTAGCCCGCGGTCACCAGGTTCTTGAGGCGGGTCTCCTTGTCGGCCTCGGCCTCGCCGGTCTTGGCGTCGGCCTCGGTGACGGCGACGCCGAGCTCGTTCTTGGCCTTGTCCAGGCCGCGAGCGGCGGAGTCGTTGAAGGACTGGTCGCCACGGCCGCCGATGTCGTAGGCCATGCCGACCTTCAGGCCGCCGTCGGCGGAGCCGGAGGAAGCGGTGGTGTCGTTGCTCTTTGCGCCGCAAGCGGCGAGCGAGGCGATGCCCAGGGAACCCGAGAGCACAACCGCGGCGAGCTTAGTAGAACGGCGCAAGGGAGTATCTCCTTCTCACACGCACCCGATTAGCGTGGTCGGACGCCACCGTAACGCGCGTAGAACACGGTTGTGTTACGGGCCGCCGGAGCATTCGGGTTGTTATCAAACCGTGGTCTCACGGCCCTCCCGACGCCCCTTTTCCGTGTCAGGGCGGCGGTCGGAACTAGCGCAGCCCAGTGTACGTAACCGTAAATAAAGGCTGTATTGCGACAAACCGGACACTCCTCGTGAGTGTCCGGTTTGCGACCGCGGAAAAGGCCCTCAGCGTGCGCCGGCTCCCGCCTCCGGCTCCGCGTGCGACTCCAGCGCCAGCGCCGCGAACAGCTCCACGCCGACCGCGATCGCCCGCTCGTCCACGTCGAATCGGCCCTGGTGGAGGTCACGGACGGCGGTGTCGCCGGGGGCCCGGACACCGAGCCGGGCCAGCGCGCCCGGGGCGTGCTCCAGGTACCAGGAGAAGTCCTCGCCGCCGAGCGACTGCTCGGTGTCCTCCACCACCTGACGGCCGGAGCGGCCGAATCGCGCTGTCATGGCCGCCTCCAGCAGGCCGACCGAGACCACCTCGTTCACCACCGGCGGGACGCCCCGGTGGTAGTCCAGCGTCCACTTGGCCCGGTAGGTCTCGGCGAGCTTCGCGATCAGCTCGTGCAGCAGGTCCGGCGCCTCCCGCCAGCCCGCCAGCTCCAGGCAGCGGACGGTGCCCTCCAGCTCCGCGTGCTGCGGGATCACGTTGGGCGCGGAGCCCGCGGCGATCCGGCCCCAGACCAGCGAGACGCCCCAGCGCGGGTCCATCCGGCGGGCCAGCGCGGCCGGCAGGTCGGCCGCCATCCGGGAGATCGCGGTGACCAGGTCGGTGGTGAGGTGCGGGCGGGCGGTGTGGCCGCCGGGGCCGTCCAGGTTCAGCACCAGGCGGTCGCAGGCCGAGGTGATCGCCCCGACCCGCAGCCCGACCCGGCCCACCTCCACCTTCGGGTCGCAGTGCACCGCGAAGATCCGCTCGACGCCGTCCATCCCGCCGGCCGCGATCACGTCCAGCGCACCGCCGGGCATGACCTCCTCCGCGGGCTGGAAGACCAGCCGGACCGGACGGCGCAGCTCGCCGCCGCGGGCCGCCTCGGCCAGCAGCAGCGCGGTGCCCAGCACCACCGAGGTGTGCACGTCGTGGCCGCAGGCGTGGGCCCGGCCGGGGACGGTCGAACGGTAGGGGACGTCGGTCTTGGCGTCGTCGATCGGCAGGGCGTCGATGTCGGCGCGGAAGGCCAGGAAGCCCGCCCCGCGCGGGGCGGACTCGGGAACGATGTCGACGAGCATTCCGGTGCCGCCCGGGAGGATCCGGGGGGCGAGGCCGGCGGCGACCAGGCGGTCGCGCAGCAGGCCGGTGGTACGGAACTCCTGGCGGCCCAGCTCCGGGTGCCGGTGCAGGTCCCGCCGGAAGGCGATCAGCTCGGGCTCCAGCGCGCCTACCCGGTCACGGAGACCGGAGGCGGGGCGGGCAGCGGTGAGGGTGACGGCCGACTGGGCGGACTCACGACGGTTCATCTCAACAAGGGTAGGCCTGTTGGGGGGATTTGGCCCGACTTCCCGAAAAGAAGTCCCCGGATGGGCGCATACCGGCCGAGCAGGTGGGTATGACATCTTGTTTCAGCCGCCTTCCCCAAGGTTCCTGTCCAGTGCAACGACCGTCGGCGAGCACGGTCACGCCGCTCCTGCCAGGGGAATTGACGATGGCTCGGAATCACGCCCGGCCCTGAACCGTTCGGCTCAGAACCGCTCGACCGGGGTGTGGCTGCCCCAGACCTCGCGCAGCGCGCCGCAGACCTCGCCGACGGTGGCCCGGGCGGCCAGCGCCTCCCGCATCGGGTACAGCACGTTGTCCCGGCCCTCCGCCGCCCGGCGCAGCGCCGCGAGCGAGCGGTCCACCGCCCCGCCGTCCCGCGCCGCCCGCAGCCGGGCCAGCCGGGCCGTCTGCCGCTCCCCGACCCCCGGATCGACGCGGAGCGGCCGGTACGGCTCCTCGGCCGCCAGCCGGAACCGGTTGACCCCGACCACGGTCCGCTCCCCCGCCTCGGTCTCCCGCTGGATCCGGTAGGCGTTCCGCTCGATCTCCGCCTTCTGGTACCCGGCCTCGATCGCGGCCACCGCGCCGCCCAGCTCCTCGACCCCGGCCATCAGCGCGAGCACCGCCTCCTCCGTCCCGTCCGTCAGCGCCTCCACCGCGTACGAGCCGGCGAACGGGTCGACGGTGGCGGTCAGGTCGGTCTCGTACGCGAGCACCTGCTGGGTGCGCAGGGCGAGCCGGGCGGCCTTCTCGGTGGGCAGCGCGATCGCCTCGTCGAAGGAGTTGGTGTGCAGCGACTGGGTGCCGCCGAGCACCGCCGCGAGCGCCTGCACCGCGACCCGCACCAGGTTCACCTCGGGCTGCTGGGCGGTGAGCTGCACCCCGGCGGTCTGGGTGTGGAAGCGCAGCATCTGCGAGCGGGGATCCCGCGCGCCGAACTCCTCGCGCATCACCCGGGCCCAGATCCGGCGGGCCGCGCGGAACTTGGCGACCTCCTCCAGCAGCGTGCTGCGGGCCACGAAGAAGAAGGAGAGCCGGGGCGCGAAGTCGTCCACGGCCAGGCCGGCCGCCAGCGCCGCACGCACGTACGCGATGCCGTCGGCCAGCGTGAAGGCGACCTCCTGCGCGGGCGTCGCCCCGGCCTCGGCCATGTGGTAGCCGGAGATCGAGATGGTGTTCCAGCGCGGGAGCTCGGCCCGGCAGTACCGGAAGAGGTCCGCGACCAGCCGCAGCGAGGGCCGCGGCGGGAAGATGTAGGTGCCGCGGGCGATGTACTCCTTGAGCACGTCGTTCTGCACGGTGCCGGTGAGCCGGGCCGGCGGCACCCCTTGAGCCTCGCCGACCAGCTGGTAGAGGAGCAGCAGCAGGGCGGCCGGGGCGTTGACGGTCATCGAGGTGGAGACCTCGCCGAGCGGGATGCCGTCGAACAGCTCGGCCGTGTCCTCGACGCTGTCCACCGCCACGCCGACCCTGCCGACCTCCCCGGCGGCGAGCGGGGCGTCCGAGTCGTAGCCCATCTGGGTGGGCAGGTCGAAGGCGACGGAGAGGCCGGTGGAGCCGCCCGCGATGAGCTCGCGGTAGCGGGCGTTGGACTCCGCGGCGGTGCCGAAGCCCGCGTACTGGCGCATCGTCCACGGCCGGCCGGTGTACATCGACGGGTACACGCCCCGGGTGTACGGGTACTCGCCCGGCCGGCCCAGCCGCTCGGCCGGGTCCCAGTGGGCCTGCGCCTCGGGGCCGTACAGCGGCTCGAACGGGAGGTCCGACTCGGTGCGGCGCGGTCCGGGTGTCGGTTCGGGGGTCATGGTGTCCTCCGCGGGGGTCGGCGGGACGGTCCATTCCCTTCGCAATGTAACGCCGACGGCCTTGAGATGATCGGCTGAACCGACCGGATATCTCAGGAGTGGCAATGACCGAGCAGAAGGTGGCCGTCGTCACCGGCGCGAGCAGCGGGATCGGCGCGGCAACCGCCCGCCGGCTCGCGGCCGAGGGCTTCGACGTGGTGCTGACCGCCCGCCGGACCGAGCGGATCGAGCAGCTGGCCAAGGAGATCGGCGGGCGCGCCCACACCCTGGACGTGACCGACCGGGCCGCCGTGGACGCCTTCGCGGCCGCGGTCGGCCGGGTGGACGTCCTGGTGAACAACGCCGGCGGGGCGATCGGCGCCGAGCCGGTGGAGTCCGGCGACCCGGCCGACTGGCGGGCCATGTACGAGGTGAACGTGCTCGGCGTGCTGCACGTGACGCAGGCGCTGCTGCCGGCCCTGCGGGCGAGCGGCGACGGCACGATCCTCGTCCTCTCCTCCACCGCGGCACTGGCCGCGTACGAGGGCGGGGGCGGCTACGTGGCGGCCAAGCACGCGGCGCACACCATCGCCGCCACGCTCCGGCTGGAGCTGTGCGGGGAGCCGATCCGGGTGATCGAGATCGCCCCGGGCATGGTGAAGTCCGAGGGCTTCGCCGTCACCCGGTTCCGCGGCGACGAGGAGAAGGCCGCCTCCGTGTACGCGGGCGTCGCCGAGCCGCTGACCTCGGAGGACATCGCCGACACCGTGGCCTGGGCGGTCACCAGGCCGTCCCACGTCAACATCGACCTGCTGGTGGTCCGCCCGCGCGCCCAGGCCGCCAACCACAAGGTGCACCGGGAGCTCTGAGCCCCGGGCGGGGCCGGGCCGGGCCGGGGCCCATCGGCCAGGCCCCGCCCGTTCTGGACGTGTTCGAACCGTTCTGCACCGCCCGCGCGGCCGCCCGGCAGGGGGCGCGCACCGAAGCTGTCACCCGGCAGTGGTACACACGTGCGATGACGAATCATCGGGCCGCCCGCCCGCGCTTTCTGCTGGCCGCGCTCGCGGCCGGCACCCTGCTCCTCGCCACGGCGTGCGACGGAGACAAGAAGCCCGCCCAGGAGCAGGCGGCTTCCACCCCGTCGGCGGCCGCCACCACGGCCGCCGAGACCCCGACCCCGACGCCGACGCCCACCCCGACGGTGAAGCCGACCGGCGCCGACGACCCCGCGCTCAAGCCGTTCTACGGCCAGCAGATCACCTGGGCCGCCTGCCCGCCGGACGCCAAGGCGGCCGAGGCCAAGATCGACATCTCCCTGATGAAGTGCGGCAAGCTGCACGTCCCGCTCGACTACACCAACCCGGCGGGCGAGGCCCTCGACCTCGCGCTGCTCAAGCTCCCCGCCGCCAAGCAGGACCAGAAGCTCGGCTCGCTGATGGTCAACCCGGGCGGACCGGGCGGCTCGGGCGTGGAGATGGTCAAGTTCGGCGCCGAGCAGTTCGACGGCACCGTGCACAACCGCTTCGACGTGATCGGCTTCGACCCGCGCGGCACCGGCGAGAGCTCCCCGGTGCTCTGCCTGGACGACAAGCAGCGCGACGCGCTCAACGCGCAGGACGACCCGGCCGACCCGCAGGAGGCGAAGGCCCTGTCGGACAAGCAGGAGGCCGAGTACATAGCCGCCTGCCAGGCCAAGTCCGGCAAGCTGCTGCCCTTCGTCGGCACCCGCAGCACCGCCCGCGACCTCGACGTGCTGCGCGCCGCCGTCGGCGACCAGAAGCTCAACTACCTGGGCATCTCCTACGGCACCTACCTGGGCGCGCTCTACGCCGAGGAGTTCCCGAAGAACACCGGCCGCCTGATCCTCGACGCCGCCGTCGACCCCGCCCAGGGGAGCCTCGACAAGAGCGTCGCGCAGATCATCGGCTTCGAGAAGTCCTTCGAGCGCTTCGCCGTCGACTGCGTCGAGAACCACGCCAACGAGTGCGCGCTGGGCAAGTCCTCCGCCAAGGCCGCCAAGAAGGCCGCCGACTTCCTCGACGGGCTGCGCGACAAGCCGCTGTCCACCAAGGACGGCCGCAAGGTCGGCAGCGGCCTCGCCTGGAGCGGCGTGACGCACATGCTCTACGGCGACGAGAAGACCTACTGGCCGTACCTGCGGCTCGCCTTCGCCGAGGCGATGCAGGCCCGGCAGGGCAACGTCCTGCTCGCCTCCGCCGACGAGTCCAACGGCCGGGACGAGAAGGGCCACTACGACGCCAGCGAGGCGGCCCTGATCGCCGTCCGCTGCGCCGACGGCGCCTCCTCCGCCCCGACCGCCGAGCAGGCCCAGGCCGCCGTGCAGAAGCTCCAGCAGGAGGCGCCGCTGTTCACCAAGGACGTCACCGTGGAGGACTTCAACGAGGGCTCCTGCGCCAACTGGCCGTTCAAGTCGCCCGAGAAGCCGCACACCGTCCGGGCCGAGGGCGCCGCGCCGATCCTGGTCGTCGGCTCCACCGGCGACCCGGCCACCCCGTACGCCGCCGCCGAGTCGCTGGCCAAGGGCTTCGCCAGCGCCACCCTGCTGACCCGGGTCGGCGAGGGCCACGCCGCCTTCGGCAAGGGCAACGGCTGCATCGACGCCGCCTACGCCGCGTACCTCACCGAGGGCACCCTGCCGGCCGCCGGGACCAAGTGCTCCTGACGCCCGGGGGGACCCGCTCCGGGCACCCCCGCCGGGCACCCGTGCGGAACGCGGTGCTGACGGGAGGGGCGCCGGGGACGGTGCGTCGTAGCAGATGAAGATGGGGAGGGCGCTGACGCCGAGGTGTCAACGTCACAACTTGATAGCTCGTTCGGATGAAATCCGCGTGCGCCCTCCCCAACTGATGACCGCTCAACTACCGTTGAGTCGCTGCCGGACGGGCGCTGGACGCCGCCCCGCAGCCTCATACTTCACCTGACGTCACCACCCCTTCACCGGCACCTTCCCGCCCTCACGAGGAGGACCCGCTGGCCAGCGACATTCCGTCACAGCGGCTCGACCCCCGGACCGAGCCGACCCTCCTCGGACTGCACCGCTTCAACGAGGCCGACGCCGGCGCCGTCGAGGAGGCCCTGCTGGCCTGCTGCGGCAGCCACCGGTGGGCCCTCCGGCTCACCGCGCACCGGCCCTACCCCGACATAGAGTCCCTGCTGGCCGCCGCCAGCGAGGCTTCCTACGACCTGCGCCCGGCCGACCTGGCCGAAGCGCTGGCGGACGAGAGCTGGATGCCGCAGCCGCTCCTCGGCATGCGCGCACCCGGCAGCCAGGCGGCGCACACCGCGCTCCGGGCGGCCCACGCCGCCTACGAGGCCAGGTTCGGCCACGTCTTCGTGGTCTGCCTGGAGAGCGTCGCCCCCGAGGAGATGCTCGACACCGTCCTCAGCTCGATCCGCACCCGACTCGCCAACGACCGGGACGAGGAGCGGCTGGTCGCCTCCGACGAGCTGCGCCGGATCGCCCTCACCCGACTGGAGCACCTGGTCGCCACCCACACGGGGGCCGGGGCCCGCTGAGCCGCTCCGTCCGGTCGTACCGTCCCGCCCGGACGGTACGACCGGACCGGGCGGCTCAGCCCGTTCCGGCCCCTGCCGCGGCCCCGCCCTCCGGCCGGGTCAGCCCTTCTGGGCCGCGCGGAGCTTGGCCACCTGCTGCCGGACGATCCGCTCGTCCGGCACCGGGGCCGGATCGGCGCCGACGCCGACGGTGCTGAACACCACCAGCGCCGGGCCGACCCGCGCCAGCACCGCACGCTGAGCGAGCACCACCGACCCCGATTCATTCGTGAGGGTGAAACCGGTCACCGCGTCGGCTCCCCCGAGCGTGGGCGTGTCGTTCCGGCTCAGCCGGTGCGTGGTCCGCAGCTCCTTCCGCCCCTTCTCCGCCGGTGGCGGCGGCGCCGTCGAGGTGAAGGCCGCGCACGGACCGAACAGCCCCTCCAGCTCCGCCTGCAGCCGGGCCGCCCGGTCGCCCCGGTAGCCGAGCAGCCCGCCGTAGACGCCCCCCTCCGGGTCCGCGGCCCGCGCCACGCTCAGGTCCGTCTCCGCGTACGGCACCGCCGGCCCGGGCGTGGCCGAGGCCCCGCCGGCAGCCGCCCCCGCCGGGGTCACCGCGTCCAGCAGCGGCTGGCAGGTCGGCAGGTCGGCGGCCTCCCGGCCGCCGCCCGAACCGGTCTCGCCGTGACCGGGCGTCATCACGGTCACCGTGTAGCCGGGGCCGAGCTCGGCGTCGGTCACCGCGGCCGCGCGCAGTTCGGCGGCGGTGAGCTCACGGGCCGGGCCGCCGCCCGGGGCCCGGTCGGCCGATCCGTCCGCCGCGGCGCAGCCGGCGGCGAGGAGCAGGGCGCCGATCAGCGTTCCGGCACGGAACGGCAGGCCGGGCGCCGGACGCGGCGAGGAGCGGAGCGATGGACGGGTGGAGGGCCGGATGGAGGGACCGGGTGAGGGGCGGGGCGGGGACGGCAGCACGGGAGCCTCGTCAGGGTGTCGGCGGCGGACTTCGGGGCTGGGCACCGTAGCGCGCCGGACCGGTCACTCTGCGTAGCGACAGCCCTCCCGGTTCCCGCCCGACTAGGCCAGTCGTGCCTGATTGATCACACCTCGGGCCCCCGGAGGCGGTTCCCGACAGCGCGTCGATAGGATGCTCGCGGCCGGTGGACCGTACCCGGCCGGGCTGACCGACACCGAAGCCGGCCGAGCCCCCAATCGCTTCCGGAGGGTTTTTCCGTGCCGGCTGGAACGCTGTACCGCGGCCGGGAAGGCATGTGGAGCTGGGTGGCTCATCGAGTCACCGGCGTCCTCATCTTCTTCTTCCTGTTTGCACATGTCCTGGACACCGCACTGGTGCGAGTGTCTCCCGAGGCGTACGACACCGTCATTCAGACGTACAAGACGCCACTCGTGAACCTGATGGAGTACGGCCTGGTGGCCGCCATCCTGTTCCACGCCCTGAACGGCCTGCGGGTCGTCGCCGTCGACTTCTGGTCGAAGGGCCCGAAGTACCAGAAGCAGATGCTCTGGACCGTGGTCGGAGTCTGGGTCGTCCTGATGGCCGGCGCCTTCTACCCGATCCTGCAGCACACGCTGACCTCCTGGTTCGGGAAGTGATCTGAGACATGTCCACGGAAATCTCCGACGCCCTGGTGGTCCCCTCCGCCCAGGCGCACACCGGCAAGGGTCTCGGCACCGGCAACCCGGCCGACGACTTCGTGATCGAGCCGGCGCGCCAGCGGACGAAGAAGACCCCGCGCCGCACCCGTACCAACTTCGAGATGCTGGCCTGGCTCTTCATGCGCCTGTCCGGCATCGTCCTCGTGGTGCTGATCCTCGGCCACCTGCTGATCATGCTGGTGCTCGACGGCGGCGTCTCCAAGATCGGCTTCGCCTTCGTGGCCGGCCGCTGGGCCTCGCCGTTCTGGCAGGTCTGGGACCTCCTGATGCTCTGGCTGGCCATGCTCCACGGCTCCAACGGCATGCGGACGGTCATCAACGACTACGCCGAGAAGGACTCCACCCGGCTCTGGCTGAAGGGGCTCATGGGCGCCGCCACGGTCTTCACCGTGCTGCTCGGCACCCTGGTGATCTTCACCTTCGACCCCAACATCTGACGACGCAGCATCTAATCGGCAATCGGCAGAGGCCAGAGGCGAGTTAGAACCCCCATGCAGATTCACCAGTACGACACCGTCATCGTCGGCGCCGGCGGCGCCGGCATGCGCGCCGCCATCGAGTCGACGCAGCGCAGCCGCACCGCGGTGCTCACCAAGCTCTACCCCACCCGGTCCCACACCGGCGCGGCCCAGGGCGGCATGTGCGCCGCCCTCGCCAACGTCGAGGAGGACAACTGGGAGTGGCACACCTTCGACACGGTCAAGGGCGGTGACTACCTGGTCGACCAGGACGCCGCCGAGATCATGTGCAAGGAGGCCATCGACGCCGTCCTCGACCTGGAGAAGATGGGTCTCCCCTTCTCCCGCACCGAGCAGGGCCGGATCGACCAGCGCCGCTTCGGCGGCCACTCGCGCAACCACGGCGAGGCCCCGGTCCGCCGCTCGTGCTACGCGGCCGACCGCACCGGTCACATGATCCTCCAGACGCTGTTCCAGAACTGCGTCAAGCACGGCGTCGAGTTCTTCAACGAGTTCTACGTCCTCGACCTGCTGCTCAACGAGGGCAAGACGGCCGGCGTCGTCGCCTACGAGCTGGCCACCGGCGAGATCCACGTCTTCCAGGCGAAGTCGGTCGTCTTCGCCTCCGGCGGCACCGGCAAGTTCTTCAAGGTCTCCTCCAACGCCCACACCCTCACCGGTGACGGCCAGGCCCTGGTCTACCGCCGCGGCCTGCCGCTGGAGGACATGGAGTTCTTCCAGTTCCACCCGACGGGCATCTGGCGGATGGGCATCCTGCTCACCGAGGGCGCCCGCGGCGAGGGCGGCATCCTCCGCAACAAGGACGGCGAGCGCTTCATGGAGCGCTACGCCCCCGTCATGAAGGACCTCGCGTCCCGTGACGTCTGCTCCCGCGCGATCTACACCGAGATCCGCGAAGGCCGCGGCTGCGGTCCGGACGGCGACCACGTCTACCTGGACCTCACCCACCTGCCGCCGGAGCAGCTGGACGCCAAGCTCCCGGACATCACCGAGTTCGCGCGCACCTACCTCGGCATCGAGCCCTACACGGACCCGATCCCGATCCAGCCGACCGCGCACTACGCCATGGGCGGCATCCCGACCAACGTCGAGGGCGAGGTGCTGCGCAACAACACCGACGTCGTCCCCGGCCTGTACGCGGCCGGCGAGGTCGCCTGCGTGTCCGTGCACGGCGCCAACCGCCTCGGCACCAACTCGCTGCTGGACATCAACGTGTTCGGCAAGCGCGCCGGCATCGCCGCCGCCGACTACGCGCAGACGGTGGGCTTCACCGAGCTGCCCGAGAACCCGGCGGAGAAGGTCCAGGCCCTGGTCGACGGCCTGCGCGAGTCCACCGGCACCGAGTCCGTGGCGCAGATCCGCAAGGAGCTGCAGGAGACCATGGACACCAACGCCATGGTCTACCGCACCGGCGCCACCCTCAAGCAGGCGGTCGAGGACATCGCCGCGCTGCGCGAGCGGTACAAGAACGTCGCCATCCAGGACAAGGGCTTCCGTTACAACACGGACCTGCTGGAGGCCGTCGAGCTGGGCAACCTGCTCGACCTGGCCGAGGTCCTGGCGGTCTCCGCGCTCGCCCGCGAGGAGTCCCGCGGCGGTCACTACCGCGAGGACTTCCCGACCCGTGACGACGTGAAGTTCATGCAGCACACCATGGCGTACCAGGAGGTTGCCGCGGACGGCACCACCTCCATCCGCCTCGACTACAAGCCGGTCGTCACGACCCGCTACCAGCCGATGGAGCGTAAGTACTGATGAGCACTCCGACCGTGGAGAAGCACTCGGCCGCTCTGGACGCGGCCGAGAGCGGGGCCGTCAAGCTGATCACCGTCACCTTCCGGATCCGCCGGTTCAACCCGGAGGAGCACCCGGACCCGGTGTGGGTCGACTACCAGCTGGAGATGGACCCGAAGGAGCGCGTCCTGGACGCGCTCAACAAGATCAAGTGGGAGCAGGACGGCACCCTCACCTACCGCCGTTCCTGTGCCCACGGCATCTGCGGCTCCGACGCCATGCGGATCAACGGCCGCAACCGGCTGGCGTGCAAGACCCTGGTCAAGGACGTCAACCCGGAGAAGCCGATCACGATCGAGGCCATCAAGGGCCTGACGGTCCTCAAGGACCTGATCGTGGACATGGACCCGTTCTTCCAGGCGTACAAGGACGTCATGCCGTTCCTCATCACCAAGGGGAACGACCCGACCCGCGAGCGCCTGCAGTCCGCCGAGGACCGCGAGCGGTTCGACGACACCACCAAGTGCATCCTGTGCGCCGCGTGCACGTCGTCCTGCCCGGTCTTCTGGAACGACGGCCAGTACTTCGGCCCGGCCGCGATCGTCAACGCGCACCGCTTCATCTTCGACTCGCGCGACGAGGGTGCGGAGCAGCGGCTGGAGATCCTGAACGACCGTGAGGGCGTCTGGCGCTGCCGGACCACCTTCAACTGCTCGGAGGCCTGCCCGCGCGGCATCGAGGTCACCAAGGCGATCCAGGAAGTGAAGCGGGCGCTGGTCACCCGCCGCTTCTGATCCCTCCCGCACGACGACGAAGGCCCCGTCCGGTCATCCGACCGGACGGGGCCTTCGCGCTGCCGGGGCTCGGCGCGGGGCGCCGTGGTCCTCCGGGGCCGCGGCTAGCCGGCGGCCGGCTCCCGGCGGGCGGCGCGCAGGCCGCGGACGCCGACGGCGCCGACGGCGAGACCGAGCGCGAAGGAGGTGACGGCGAGCAGCAGGTGGACCCAGAAGAAGGCGGTGGGCTGCGAGTGGTCGCCGTTCACGAAGGCCTGGCCGCCGGAGTCCTTCCAGAGGTTCTTGACGAAGGTGGTCCAGATGATCACGGACCAGACGCCGAAGGCGGTCAGGAACCAGGAGGTGCGGCGGCTGAGCTTCATGGGGCGGTCCTCGGTGGGGCGCGGTGGAGGCGGCGGTGCGGCAGGGGGCGGTGGAGCGGTGAAGACGGTGGAGCGGTGAAGGCGGTGTGCTCCCCCAGTATGCGCGGGCGGCCGTTCGGAGTACGGCGGCCCCCTCCTGCGGCGGACCACGACGGAGTGGCGGACGGCGGGGGCCCGTACTGGGTACCGTCTGCTGGTGCCCACTTGCTCGAAGCTCGCACGTATGATCGCCGCGCCGGCCGCGGCCCTTCCGCTCCTCCTCGCCGCCCCGGCGGCCGGCGCGGCCCCGAACGAGCCACCGCCGCCGGCCGTGGTCGGCGGCGAACGACTGGGCCTCCCGGGGGTCCAGGTGGCCCCGCTGGCCGGTGCCCCGGCCCTGCCGGGCGATCTCACCGGGCAGTCCTGGATAGTCGCCGACGCGGCGTCGGGCGAGGTGCTGGCCACCAGCAACCCGCACCTGCGGCTCGCCCCGGCCTCCACCCTCAAGATCCTCTTCGCCGACACCGTGCTGCCCAAGTTCGACCGCAACACCGTGCACAAGGTCGCGGACGCGGAGATCCAGGGGATCGGGCCCGGCAGCTCGCTGGTCGGCATCAAGGAGGACCTCGACTACCGGGTCGAGGACCTCTGGCGCGGGGTCTTCCTGAGCTCGGGGAACGACGCCGTGCACGTCCTGGCCCACATGAACGGCGGCGTCCAGCAGACCGTCGCCGAGATGCAGGCCCGGGCGGAGGCGCTCCAGGCCCGGGACACCAAGGTGGTCTCGCCGGACGGCTACGACTCGGAGGGCCAGGTCTCCTCGGCCTACGACCTGACCCTGTTCGCCCGCGCGGGCCTGCGCAACCCGGACTTCCGGATGTACTGCGCCACCCGCGACGCGCTGTTCCCCGGCGCGGTGGACAAGAACACCGGCCAGCGCGGCAGCTTCGGGATCGCCAACACCGACCGGCTGCTCGGCAAGTACCCGGGCCTGATCGGCGTGAAGAACGGATTCACCACCAACGCCGGCTCCACCTTCGTCGGCGCCGCCGAACGGGACGGCCGGACCCTGCTGGTGACGGTCATGCACCCGGCCTCGTACCAGAAGGTGTACGACGAGACGGCGGCGCTGCTGGACTGGGGCTTCGCCGCGGCCGGCAAGGTCACGCCGGTCGGGAAGCTGGTCGAGGAGGGCGAGACCGCCGCTCCGGTGCCGACCGGCCAGGCCGGCGGCGCCGCGGGGGCGCCCGCCCCGCCGCCGCACCCCTCGCCGACCGCCACCGCCGAACCCGCCGTGCACGCGGCCGGGGACGGGGGCGGGGACGGGCTCGGCCCGGTCGGCTGGATCGTCGTCGCGCTCACCCTGACCGCGGGCGGCACCGGCGGTCTGCTGCTGCTCAACCGGCGGCGCGCCCAAGCGGGCTGACCCCGCGACGGGGCCCGGTCTCAGTTCCGGGGCCGGGTCTCCGTCGGTCCGCCGTCCGGGCCGCCGTCCGGGCCACCCCCTGCACCGGGGCCGGCGGCGGCCCGGCCGCCCTCCGCCTCGGCCACCGCCTCGTCGGCCGCCTCGACCAGCGCCCGGGCGCGCTCGCGGGCCCGGTCCCGGGCGGCCTCCGGATCGGCCGTCGCCGTCCAGGCCACGCAGTACATCAGCAGCCGGCAGACGAAGTTGATCCACAGCAGCAGCGCCACCGGCACCCCGAACGCGCCGTAGAGGCTCCTCCCCGCGACCGAGCCGAGGTAGGAGGAGAGCAGGATCTTCAGCAGCTCGAAGCCGACGGCGCCGATCAGCGCCCCCTCCAGCACCACCCGCCGGCGCTGGCCGCCGATCCGCGCGAACGGCGCCAGCAGGTAGGCGAAGAGCAGCATCGCCGAGGCGACCGCGACCAGCAGGCCGACGCCGGTGAGCAGGTAGCCGCCGGGTCCGCCGGTGCCCAGGCCGATCCAGTCGGCGATCCGGCCGGCCAGCGTCGTCCCGGCGGCCGAGGCGCCCAGCGAGACCAGCGAGACCACGCCCAGGCCGGCCAGCACCAGGCAGTCCCAGCCCTTGCGGAGCAGCGGGTTGCCCTCCTCGTCCGGCAGCTGCCAGACGTCCCGGATCGAGGTGCGCATGGTGTCCACCCAGCCGAGCCCCGAGAGCAGCAGCAGGACGCCGCTGACCAGCCCGACCGCACCGGCGTTGGCCACCAGGGAGGGCAGGTTGAGCGCGTCCGAGATGCCGGGCAGCTGCTCGGAGATGTGCTCCTGGATGTCGTCGACGCGGGAGTCGCTGAGGGTGGCCACGGCGATCGCCAGCGCCACCGTGAGCAGCGGGAAGAGCGCGAGGAAGCCGAAGAAGGTGACCGCGCCGGCCAGCCGGTTGCCGCGGACGGCGGTGAAGTGCTCGTAGGCGCGGTACGGGCGGCTGCGCAGCACCCGCGCCACGAGGGGGCCGATCACCGGGAGACGGGTCAGGAAGTCCACCGTCCGGTTATACCGGCAGGTCGCCCGAACGGCCGTCAGACTCCCCGGTCCGCCACCAGGTCCGCCACCAGGCCGTCACCGGGTCGTCACCTGGTCCACCGAAGGCTCCACCGCCGCGTCCACCGGCGGTCCGCCCGGCGGACCCGGTTGCCGCGGGGTCAGCGCCGCACCAGCCGGCGGGCCCGGCCCAGCACGCGGACCGCCTGGTAGGCGGTGTAGCGGCCCTGGCCGAGCAGTTCGGTGCGGACCCCGGTCACGCCGGAGGGCGGCCGGTAGCCGGCCGGCCGGAGCCGGGCGCAGTGCGCGGCGGCCTGCCGGAAGAACTCGCGGCGGTCGCCGGGCGGGACCCGGCCGGGCCGGGAGACCACCGTGTTGAGGTGGTGCAGCATCCGGCCGTAGACCACCTGGCGCCAGTGGTCCAGCTCGGGGCGGCCGTCCAGGAAGGCGAAGACCAGGTCGTACTGGGCGAAGACGTCGAAGTGCTTGCGGCTCGCGGTGGCGAGGATGTTGCCGCCCTCCTGGCGCTGGCGGTAGTGCACGCCGATCCGGTCGAGCAGGGTGATGCTCCGCGCGGCCAGCAGCGCCGGGTACGTCCAGGGGGTGTCCTCGTAGTAGCCGGCCGGGAAGGTGAGGTCCTGCGCGGTGACGAAGTCGCGCCGGTAGGCCTTGTTCCAGACCACCTGGAGCAGGTCGAGCAGGTCCGGCCGGGCGTCGAGGTCGAAGACGGCCGGGGAGGCGGCGCCGAAGACGTGCGCGGAGGCGGCCCGGGTGATCCGGCCGTCGGCGTAGGTGCGGGCGTAGTCGTAGACCAGGACGTCCGGGTCGCCCCCGGCCGCGAGCCGGGCGTCGACGGCCCCGAGCAGGCCCGGGGTCAGGGTGTCGTCGCTGTCCAGGAAGACCACGTAGTCGCCGGTGGCGACGGCGAGGCCGGCGTTGCGGGCCCGGCCGAGGCCGACGTTCTCCGGCAGGTGCAGCACCCGGACCCGCGGGTCGCGGGCGGCGGCCGCGTCGAGCAGTGCGCCGCAGCCGTCCGGGGAGCGGTCGTCCACCGCGATCAGTTCGAGGTCCGGTCCGTCCTGGCCGAGCACCGAGTCGAGGCACTCGGTGAGGTACTCCTCGACCTTGAAGACCGGGACGATCACGCTGAAGCGGGGCATGGGCCCAGGGTAGTGGCCGGGGGACCACGGTGGCCCGGGGGCCCCTTGGGCCGGACGGTAGGATCGGCAGGCACGTACGCACCGATCAAAGTGCGGTCAGACCCCGAACGGGCTGCCACGCTCCTTCCCGAGAAAGGCCTGCGTAGCCGATGGCTCCCCGCCTCTCCATCGTCGTCCCGATCTACAACGTCGAGCGCTACCTCGTGGAGTGCCTCGACTCGATCGCCGCCCAGACGTTCACTGACTTCGAGTGCGTCATGGTCGACGACGGTTCGAAGGACACCAGCGCCGCACTCGCCGAGGCGTACGCCGCCGAGGACTCGCGGTTCCGCCTGGTCCGTCAGGTCAACAAGGGCCTCGGCGCGGCCCGCAACACGGGCATCCGGCACATCGACCCGGACTCCGAGTTCCTCTGCTTCGTCGACAGCGACGACTCGATGCCGCCGAGTGCGTACGAGCTGATGATCAACACGCTCGACGAGACCGGCTCGGACTTCGCCACCGGCAACGTGCTGCGGTTCCGCGCGATCGGCTACTACCAGTCCGGCGGCCACAGCCGTCCGTTCGCGAAGACCGTGCTCAAGACGCACATCACCGAGATCCCGTCGCTGGTCACCGACCGCACCGCGTGGAACAAGGTGTACCGCCGCTCCTTCTTCGACGCGGCCGGCATCCTCTACCCCGAGGGCATCCTGTACGAGGACGCCCCGGTCAGCGTGCCGCACCACTACCTCGCCAAGAGCGTGGACGTGCTCTCCGAGCCGATCTACCACTGGCGCGAGCGCGAGGTCGGCGAGATGTCGATCACGCAGATGCGCACCAACCCGAAGGGCCTGATCGACCGCGTCACCTCGGTCGAGCTGGTCCGCGGCTGGCTGAAGAAGCAGACCGAGCCGCGCTTCGCCGAGTACCTGCGCACCTACGACGAGAACACCCTCGTCGAGGAACTCCCGATGTTCTTCTGGTCCGTCGTGGACGGCGACAAGGAGTACCGGGACGCGTACGTGAAGTGCGTCAGCCGGCTGCTGCGGGCGATCGGCCCGGAGCAGGTCAAGAAGCTGCGCGCGCCGCTGCGCCTGAAGTACCACCTGACCCTGCAGGGCCGGATCGACGAGTTCGTCGAGCAGATCAAGTACGAGGGCGAGAGCAACGGCGGCGTCGTCGCCAAGGGCCTGCTGCGCCCGTACGCCGACTACCCGTTCCTGCGCGGCGGGCGCAAGAGCGTGCCGTCCAGCCTGCTGAGCCTGCGCAACTCCACCGTCATCCGCAGCCGGCTCTACGAGTCGGCGTGGGAGGGCGGGCGGCTGCGGCTGACCGGGCACGCGTACCCGGAGCAGCTGGGCGCCGCCAACAAGCTCGACATGGTCCGCACGCTGGTGCTGCGCGAGACCAAGGGCCGCCGGGTCGTCGCCGTGCCGATGAAGACCCAGTACAGCCCCGAGGCCACCGCCACCAACCACCACGACCTGTACAACTGCGACTGGGCGGGCTTCACCGTCGCCCTCGACCCGGCGAAGTTCAAGCACCGCGGCCAGTGGAAGGACGGCAACTGGCGCGTCCTGGTGGCCGGCGCCGGCAAGGGCGGCGTCTACAAGGGCCGGATCTGGGCCGGCTGGGCCGACACCGCCCTGTACCTGCCCTCGCACTGGGTCGAGCCGGACGTGCGGATCGTGCCGTTCGTGCGCGACGGCAGCGTCTACATCCGGGTCGAGAACGTCCAGGTCCGGGTGACCGGCCTGGCCGCCGACGGCGACGCGGTCGAGGTCTCCGGCGCGGCCCGCTCCGGCGTCCGGCTGGCCGGGGCCCGGCTGCGGCTGACCCACGTCGAGTCCGAGCGCGAGCTGTTCTTCCCGCTGTCGCAGGGCTCCCCCGTCGGCTCGCTCCAGACGTTCCGCTCCACCGTCCCGACCGCCGAGCTGACCGCCGTCCGCGAGGCCTGGGCCAAGCTGGACCCGATCGCCGAGGAGCGCGCCCGCGACCGCTGGGACAGCTCGCTGGTGCTGGCCGACGGCACCGTCGTCGCGATCGCCCTGGACGACCGCAACGCCCCGGAGCAGCTCAACCTGATCCTGAACGCGGACGCCCCGGTCGCGGAGCGGCGCACGCTGTACTCCAAGCCCTCCCCCGGCGGCTACCTGCAGCTCTCCGACCAGCTGCTGCAGCCGGTGATCCACGAGGTCACCTCGCGCGGCTCGGACGGCTTCCTGCTAAGCGGCACCTTCCCGCAGCCCGGCAACCACCACTGGGAGCTGGTCGTCCGCCACCACTGGGGCGAGGAGCAGCACGTCTACCCGGTGGAGATCTCGGACGGCCGGTTCCGGACCGCGCTGCCCGCCGTGCCGACGGCCTCCTTCGCGGGCAACGTGCCGCTCGCCCAGGGCGGTTGGAACGTGTCGTTCCGCCCGGCCGGCGTCGTCTACAACCCAGACATGAGCTCGTACGCGCTGATCGCGCCCGAGTGCTTCGGCTCGCTGCCGCTGGAGGTGGAGGCCCGCAACAAGCGGATCGTGCTGGAGCGCCGCCACCACGACGGCCTGCAGCTGGAGTCGGAGAACATACTGCTTCCGGAGGAGCGCAGCGGCTGGCGCCAGCGCCAGCTGCGGAAGGTCGACTACCCGGCCGCCCGCCGGCTGCCGCTGCGCGACACGGTGCTGTACAACGTCGCGCTCGGCGGGCTCTACGCGGACTCGCCGCGGGCGATCCACGAGGAGCTGGTCCGCCGCGACCTGCCGCTGGAGCACCTGTGGGGCAGTGACGACCTGCAGGCCGACCTGCCGCAGACGGCCAACGCGCTCCGGCTCTGGAGCCCCGAGTGGTTCGAGACGCTGGCCACCGCGAAGTACATCGTGACCAGCGCGCACATGCCGGACTTCTTCGTCCGCCGGCCCGGCCAGATCGTGCTGCAGACCTGGCACGGCACGCCGCTGAAGAACATCGGCCACGACTTCGAGAAGGTCTGGTTCACCGACTCGAACTACCTGAAGGGCCTCGCCCAGGAGGTCCCGAACTGGAGCCTGCTGGTCGCCGGGAGCAGCTGGGCCGCTCCGGTGCTGCGCCGCGCGTTCGACTTCAAGGGCGAGATCCTGGAGAGCGGCCTGCCGCGCAACGACCTGTTCTTCTCCCCCGACCGGGAGAAGACGGCGGAGCAGGTGCGCGAGCGGCTCGGCCTGCCCGAGGGCAAGAAGGTCGTGCTGTACGCGCCCACCTGGCGCGAGGACCGTCGCCGCCACTACGGCGGGTACCAGCTGAACCTGCAGCTGGACCTGGAGGCGGCGCAGGCCGCGCTGGCCGACGACCAGGTGCTGCTGGTCCGCCGGCACTCCCAGGTGCGCGAGCCGATCCCGGGCGCCGGCAACGGCTACGTCTGGGACGTCAGCAGCCACCCGGACATGGCGGAGCTGCTGCTGGTCGCCGACGTGCTGGTGACGGACTATTCGGCGTCGGTCTTCGATTTCGCCGCGACCGGCAAGCCGATCCTGTTCTTCACGTACGACCTGGCGCACTACCGCGACAACCTGCGCGGTTTCGCGCTGCCGCTGGAGAAGGACGCGCCCGGCCCGCTGCTGGCCACCTCCGAGGAGCTGGTCGCCGCCCTGGCCCGGGTGGACCAGGTGGCCGCGGAGCACGCCGGGGCGTACGCGGCGTTCCGCGAGAAGTACTGCGGCCTGGACGACGGCCACGCCTCCGCCCGCGTGGTGGACGCGATGCTGAGCCGCGAGGCGTAACCGCCGCGGCCCGTCGAAGAGGGCGCCCGACGCGATGACCGCGTCGGGCGCCCTTTTCCATGAACGGTAATCGAAAATGCATTCTCTGGGCGAACTCACAGGTAATTATCAGGCAAACATTTAATTGACTTCAGGAAACCTTCCCGGTAACTTCGCGATTCTTGCCGAGAAAGGTTCGTGGAAGATGGCTGTCCTCACCCGGTTCGTCCTCCCGCACGCCGCCCCCCGGCCCGGCGAACCGCTGCCCGGGGACGACGAGGACGCCGCCTTCGGCCTGCTGCGCGCCCGCTGGACCGCCCGGGGACTCGAACTCACCGGCTACGCCCGCCCCGACGGCCGCGACACCGCCCGCCCCGGCTCCGCCTGGACCTGGCTCACCCTGCGCCGCGGCGACCACGAGGACCCCGTCCACCTGCCCACCCGGCCCCGCCGCATCCCCGAGATCACCGACGACGCCGCCCAGCCCGACCACAACAACGACTGGGCCGGCTTCACCGCCCTCGTCGAACCGCGCCGGCTCCGCCCCGGCGACGACTGGCTGCTCGGCGACTGGACCGTCGAGGCCACCCTCTTCACCCGCCCCCGCCCCACCCGGCTGCGCCGCCAGTACGGCGCCCTCGGCGCACACTGGTGCGGCTCCGGCGAGTACCCGCCCGCCCGCTGGGTCGACCACGACGTCCGCCTCCAGCCGCACTTCGCCGACGGCCGGCTGACCCTGCGGCTGGAACGCCCCGGCGCCCGCCTCACCGGCGCCGACCCGCACCCGGACGGCCTGCGGCTGCACGGCACCACCACCGGCACCTGCCCGGCCGGCACCGTCCTGCGGCTGCGCCACCGCGAGAGCGACGCCGTCCTGACCCACCCGGTCACCGCCTCCGGGCGGTCCGTCACCGTCCACCTCCCGTACCGGCCGTTCACCGCCGACGGACGCGGCACCGGCGAGCCGGAACACTGGGACCCCGACCTGCTCCGCCCGGACGGCACCGCCGAACCGCTCGTCCTCGACGAGCGCCACGGCCCGGTGGCCGGCCAGCACCGGCTGCCCGCCGCCGACGACCGGGTGCTCTACCTCAAGCACCTCGCCGACGGCCGGCTCCAGGTCTGCGTCCAGCCCGCCGCCGGCTACGTCGAACGGCTGGCCGTCCGGCCCGGCGGCTTCGAACTCACCGGCCACTGCCCCGCCCCCGGACCGCTGGAGCTGGTCCTGCGGCACAGCGGCACCGGCGGCAAGGTCCGCCGCCCGGTCGACCTCGGCCCCGACCACCGGTTCCGGGTCCGGCTGCCCGCCACTCGCACCGGCTCCGACGGCACCGAACTGCCCCTGCGCAAAGGGCTCTGGGAGGCGGCCCTCCAACCGGTCGGCCGGCCCGGCCCGGCGCGCCCGCTGATCGCCGCCCCCGCCGTCCTGCCCGCGCTGCCGGCCGCCACCCGGGCCGGCGGCAAGCGGATCCTGCTCCAGCGGCGCTGGCACGACACCCTGCTGCTCGACTCCACGCCCGTCCTCACCGCCACCGAGCGCAGCGCCTGGACCCAGGCCCGCCAGCGCACCGCCGGCTACCCCGCCGCCCGCCGCGAACCCCTGCGCGAGGCCGTGCTGTACGACGTCTTCGGCGGCCG
The DNA here is from genome assembly GCF_056437345.1 of Kitasatospora sp. NPDC042419. NCBI lineage: Bacteria > Bacillati > Actinomycetota > Actinomycetes > Kitasatosporales > Streptomycetaceae > Kitasatospora > Kitasatospora sp. NPDC042419. The sequence continues at coordinate 619,414 of NZ_JBWKAW010000002.1, read as the reverse complement.
CGGCTACGCCGACTCACCGCGCGCCGTGCACGCCGAACTGGTGCGCCGGGGCGCCCCGCTGGAACACCTCTGGGCGGTCGACGACGCCCAGGCCGAACTGCCGCCCGGGGTCCGCGCGGTACGGGTCTGGAGCCCCGAGTGGTACCGGGCCCTGGCCACCAGCCGGTACCTGGTCGGCAACACCCACTTCCCGGACTTCCTGCACCGCCGGCCCGGCCAGGTCGTCGTCCAGACCTGGCACGGCGCCCTGCTCAAGCGGATCGCCCACGACGTCGACAACCCCTGGCTCGCCGACCGCGGCTACCTGGAGGCGCTCGACCGGGAGACCCCGCAGTGGAGCCTGCTGGTCTCCCCCAGCGGCTTCGCCACCCCGTTCCTGCGCCGGGCCTTCCGCTACGAGGGCGAGATCCTGGAGTCCGGCTACCCCCGCAACGACCTGCTGGCCCGGCCCGACGCCGCACGGGCCGCCGCCGTCCGCCGCCGGCTCGGCGTCCCGGACGGCAAGCGGGTGGTGCTGTACGCGCCGACCTGGCGGGAGGACCAGCAGCGCACGGACGGCAACGGGTTCCGGCTCGACCTGCGGCTCGACCTCGACCGGGCCCGGCGGACCCTCGGCCGCGACCACGTCCTGCTGGTCCGCCAGCACGCACACGTCCGCGAACAGCTGGCGGGCGCCGGGGACGGCTTCGTCCACGACTGCGGCGACTACCCGGACGTCCAGGAACTGCTGCTGGTCGCCGACGTGCTGGTGACCGACTACTCGTCCATCATGTTCGACTTCGCGGTCACCGGCCGCCCGATGCTCTTCTTCACCTACGACCTGGCCCACTACCGGGACACCCTGCGCGGCTTCACCTTCGACTTCGAGTCGCAGGCGCCCGGGCCGCTGCTCGACGACTCCGGCCAGGTGGTCGCGGCGCTGCGCGCACTCGCCGACGACGGCGGGCCGCCCGCCGGGTACGCCGAGCGCCAGCGGCGCTTCCGGGACCTCCACTGCGCGCTGGACGACGGCGGCGCGGCCGGCCGGGTCGTCGACCGGATGCTCGGGCTCGGACGGGCCCGGGGCTAGCGGCCGGGCGCGGGGCGGCGCGGCTCAGGAGAAGTCGTAGGCCCGCCAGGGCCGCCAGACCTCGTCCTCGTCGAACCGGGAGAGGCTGAACCCCGGCACCGGGAACGCCGCCTGGAACGACCGCGCCTGCTCGTGGGCCTGGTCCAGCACGTCGTCCGCGAGCCCGTGCGCCACCGTCACGTGCGGGTGGTACGGGAACGCCAGCTCCCGGGCCAGCGGGCCGGAGCGGACGTCCGCCTCCAGCAACCGGCACTCCCGCTCGCCCTCCTCGACCCGGACGAAGACCACCGGCGAGACCGGGCGGAAGCTGCCCGCACCGCGCAGCACCATCCGGAACGACCGGTGCGCGCGGGCCACCGCCGCCAGGTGCTCCTCGATCTTCGGCAGCGCCTCGGCCGGCACCTCGGTCGGCGGCAGCAGGGTGACGTGCGTGGGTATCGACCGGGCCAGCGGGTCGCCGTGCCCGGCCCGCGCGTCCTGGATCGCCGAGCCGTACGGATCCGGGACGCTCACGGACACGCCGATGGTGACGGTCCCGGGCAGACCGCCACCACCGGGCAGGCTCGTCAGCGGAGTCACCGCTTGGCGGCCGGGAGGAAGCCGATCCGGTCGTACACCGTCTCCAGCGTCCGCGACGCCACGTCACGGGCCTTCTCCGCGCCCAGCGCGAGGACGCGGTCCAGCTCGGCCGGGTCGTCCAGGAAGCCCCGGGTGCGCTGCTGGAACGGCGTCACCCACTCGGTGAACAGCTCGGCCAGCTCGGTCTTCAGGGCGCCGTACATCCTGCCCTCGAAGTGCGCCACCAGCTCGTCGATCGACAGGCCGCTGAGCGCCGAGTGGATCCGCAGCAGGTTGGAGACGCCGGCCTTCTCCTCCTCGTCGTAGGAGACGACCGTGCCGGTGTCGGTGACGGCGCTCTTGAACTTCTTGGCGCTCGCCTTCGGCTCGTCGAGCAGGTTCACCAGGCCCTTGGCGGAGGAGGCGGACTTGCTCATCTTGGCGGACGGGTCCTGGAGGTCCAGGATCTTGGCCGTCTCCTTGAGGATGTACGGCTTCGGCACGGTGAAGGTCGGGCTGTAGCGGGTGTTGAACCGCTCGGCGAGGTCCCGGGTGAGCTCCAGGTGCTGGCGCTGGTCCTCGCCGACCGGGACGGCGTCCGCCTGGTAGAGCAGGATGTCGGCGATCTGCAGGATCGGGTAGGTGAAGAGGCCGACCGAGGTGCCGGCGGCGCCCTGCTTCGCCGACTTGTCCTTGAACTGGGTCATCCGGGAGGCCTCGCCGAAGCCGGTGAGGCAGTTCATCACCCAGCCGAGCTGCGCGTGCTCGGGCACGTGCGACTGGACGAACAGGGTGCAGCGCTCCGGGTCCAGGCCGGCACCGAGCAGCTGGGCGGCGGAGATCCGGGTGTTCTGGCGCAGCGTCGCCGGGTCCTGCTCGACCGTGATCGCGTGCAGGTCGACCACCATGTAGAAGGCGTCGTTGTCCTCCTGCAGGTCGACCCACTGGCGCACCGCGCCGAGGTAGTTGCCGAGGTGGAACGAGCCGGAGGTGGGCTGGATCCCGGAGAGAACCCGGGGACGGTCCTTGACCGGACCAGTGACCGCTGCGTTGACCATGCGGGCCATTGTTCCAGTTCCACCGACCGGTCAGGAAACCTCCGCCCCCGGCGGTTCCGTCAGTGTGACCGCACTCACCCCGACCCGGGCGATCCGCCGGCCCTCCACCTTGGCCACCGTCAGCAGCACCTCCTCCCCCGGCCCGGCCGGGATCCGGACCCGGTCGCCGTCGACGGGCAGCCGGCCCAGCGCGGCCACCAGGCAGCCGGCCACCGTCTCGTACGGGCCCTCGGGGAGGGTGACGCCGGTCTCCTCGGCGAAGTCGCCCAGGTTCAGCAGGCCGTCCAGTTCCATGCCGCCGCCGGCCAGCCGGCGGGTGGTGGTCGGCTCCTGGCTGTCGTACTCGTCACGGATCTCGCCGATCACCTCCTCCACCAGGTCCTCCAGGGTGACGATGCCGGCGGTGCCGCCGTACTCGTCGACCACGATCGCCAGGTGGTGGCCCTCGCGGCGCATCTCGCCCATCGCCGCCAGCACCCGCTTGGTGCCGGGCAGCAGCTTCACCGGGCGGGCCAGGTCGCGGACCTTGGCGGCCCGTTCGCCGCGGGCGCCGTACAGGTCGCGGACGTGCACGAAGCCGGTCACCGCGTCGTAGCTGCCCTCGACCACCGGGTAGCGGGAGTGCGGCGAGCTGCCCGCCTGCTCGCGGACCTCGGCCAGCGGGCGCTCGGCGTCCAGGAACGTCACCTCGGTGCGCGGGACCATCACCTCGCGCAGCTGGCGCTCCCCGGCGGCGAACACGTCGGCGATCAACGTCCGCTCGTCGCTGCCGAGTTCGGTGTTGGCCGCGACCAGGCCGCGGAGCTCCTCGGAACTCATCGAGCCGCGGCCCGCGGTCGGATCGCCGCCGAACAACCGGACCATCAGGTTCGTGGAGTGGCCGAGCAGCCAGATCACCGGGCGCAGCACCACCGACATGACGTCCACCACCGGCGCGGCCAGCACCGCGATGGAGTCGGCCCGCTGGAGGCCGATCCGCTTCGGGGTGAGCTCGCCGAGCACCAGCGAGACGTAGCTGATCAGCAGGGTGAGGCCGACCAGGGCGGTGGCGTCGGCCATCCCCTCGGAGAGCCCGGCCCGGACGAACAGCGGGGCCACCTTGCCGGCCAGGGTGTCGGCCCCGAACGCGGCGGACAGGAAACCCATGCAGGTGACGCCGACCTGGACGGCGGCCAGGAAGCGGTTCGGGTCGGCCGCGAGGTGCGCCGCCCGGGCGGCCCGCCGGGTGCCGCGCGCCTCCAGCGCCCGGATCTGGCCCTCACGCAGCGAGATCAGCGAGATCTCGGCGACGTTGAACAGCCCGCCCAGGGCGATGAAGACGAGGACGAGCGCGGCGTCCTCGATGGTTTCGTTCACAGCGGGTCAGTGTAGGACCGGCCGGTGCCGGGACGGCCGCGTCGCGCCGCCGCACCGGGCGTCGGCCGGTCGTGCGACGGCCCGCCGCCTCCGGTGCGGAGGCGGCGGGCCGTCGGGAAGCAGCTACGGGGCGGGCTCAGATGAGGCCGAGCTCCTGGACCGCGTCGCGCTCCTCGACCAGCTCCTGGACCGAGGCGTCGATGCGGCCGCGGGAGAAGTCGGAGATCTCCAGGCCCTGGACGATCTCGAACTTGCCGTCCTTGGTGGTGACCGGGAAGGACGAGATCAGGCCGGCCGGCACGCCGTAGGAGCCGTCGGAGACGACGCCCATGGAGGTCCAGTCGCCCTCGGCGGTGCCGTTGACCCAGGTGTACACGTGGTCGATGGCGGCGTTGGCGGCCGAGGCGGCCGAGGAGGCGCCGCGGGCCTCGATGATGGCCGCGCCGCGCTTGGCGACGGTCGGGATGAAGTCGTTCTCCAGCCAGGCCTGGTCGGCGCCGACGGCCTCGAAGGCCGGCTTGCCGGCGATCTCGGCCTGGAAGATGTCCGGGTACTGGGTGGCGGAGTGGTTGCCCCAGATGGTGACGCGCTTGATGTCGGAGACCAGGGCGCCGGTCTTGGCGGAGAGCTGGCCGACCGCGCGGTTGTGGTCCAGGCGGGTCATCGCGGTGAAGCGCTCGGCCGGCACGTCCGGGGCGTTGCGCTGGGCGATCAGGGCGTTGGTGTTGGCCGGGTTGCCGACGACCAGGACCTTGATGTCGTCCGCGGCGTTGTCGTTGATGGCCTTGCCCTGCGGGCCGAAGATGCCGCCGTTGGCCTGCAGCAGGTCGCCGCGCTCCATGCCGGCGGTGCGCGGACGGGCGCCGACCAGCAGCGCGACGTTGGCGCCGTCGAAGGCCTCGTTCGGGTTGTCCGTGATCTTGATGTCGCGCAGCAGCGGGAACGCGCAGTCGACGAGCTCCATGGCGGTGCCCTCGGCGGCCTTGAGGCCCTGCGGGATCTCCAGGAGGCGGAGGTTCACCGGCACGTCGGCACCGAGCAGGTGGCCCGAGGCGATGCGGAAGAGCAGCGCGTAGCCGATCTGGCCGGCGGCTCCGGTGATGGTGACATTGACGGGGGTGCGGGTCATTTCTACCTTCTCCAGCAAATCGCCAGGTGCCCCAGGCACGTTCGGCGCGCTGGAGCCGAGGACGGTCTCTCGACATCGAGAGAACCGGCGTCAGGGTATCGCAAAGGGAAGCGTACGCCTCGGCCGCGGTCGTGACTGCTCCGTCACAGACGATGACGGCCCCCGCCCGGTGGGTCGGGCGGGGGCCGGAACGCCGCGCGGCTCGGCGGCTCGGCGACGCGTCCGTGCGGCGACTCGGCGCCGCGTCGCCGCGTCGGCGCGTCGGCACGGTCGCCGAGCGGTGCAGGTGCTCAGCGGTGCAGGTGCCCAGCAGCGCGGACGCTCAGCGGCGCGGACGGCCGATCAGCTGGCCGATGTTGTCCAGCAGCGGCAGCTCCAGCCACGGGTTGGGCTGGGCCACCAGGGTCAGCAGCACGATCGACAGCCCCAGGAAGGTCAGCACGATCACGTCGGTGAACCGGCTGCGCACCGCCAGCATGCCGACCTCGGGCAGCACCAGCCGCAGCAGCGCGCCGAGCAGCACCCCGCCGCCGATGATCAGCAGCCCGTACTTGAACCCGTCCTCGAAGTCGGCGAACCAGGTGACCGCGAGACCGGCGCCGACCACCAGCAGGACCAGCGTTATCGGCCACTGCCGGACCGGCAGCGCGTGCTCACGGCCCAGCGCCGCCGCCGAGCCCTCGGGGGGCATGGTGCCGGTGGTCTTGACGGGCCTGCGCCTGGTGCGCCGTGGTTCGCTCATCGTTCTCCGCCCTCGGGGTCAGCTGCCGGCGCGGCGCTCGGCCGCCACGACGATGTTGTTCAGCAGCATGGCGCGGGTCATCGGGCCCACGCCGCCGGGGTTCGGGGAGATCCAGCCGGCCACCTCGGCCACGCCCGGGTGCACGTCGCCGACGATCTTGCCCTCGCTGCGGCTGACGCCGACGTCCAGCACGGCCGCACCGGGCTTGACGTCCTCCGGCTTGACCAGGTGCGGCACGCCCGCGGCGGCCACCACGATGTCGGCCTTCCGCAGGTGGTAGGCCAGGTCACGGGTGCCGGTGTGGCAGAGCGTGACGGTGGCGTTCTCGGAGCGGCGGGTCAGCAGCAGGCCGATCGAGCGGCCGACGGTGACGCCGCGGCCGATCACGACCACCTCGGCGCCGTCGATCTCGACGTCGTGGCGGCGGAGCAGCTCGACGATGCCGAGCGGGGTGCAGGGCAGCGGGCCCTCGATGCCGAGCGCGAGCCGGCCGAGCGAGGTCGGGTGCAGGCCGTCCGCGTCCTTGTCCGGGTCCATCAGCTCCAGGACGGGGTTCGGGTCGAGGCCCTTGGGCAGCGGCAGCTGGACGATGTAGCCGGTGCAGGACGGGTCGGCGTTGAGCTCGCGGACGACGTTCTCGACGTCCTCCTGGGTGGCGGTGGCGGGCAGCTCGCGCTGGATCGAGGCGATGCCGACCTCGGCGCAGTCGCGGTGCTTGCCGTTGACGTACCAGCGGCTGCCCGGGTCGTCGCCGACCAGGACGGTGCCGAGGCCGGGCGTGATGCCCTTCGCCTTGAGGGCCGCCACGCGGGCGGCGAGTTCGGACTTGATCGCGGCCGCGGTGGCCTTGCCATCGAGAATCTGGGCAGTCATGACCCCATTCTCCCGGATCGCGGCAACCGCCCGCGCCACGGCCTCCGCCCCGGCGCGGGGCCGTGGCGCGGGGGCCGGACGGGCACGGAACGTGCGGGTCACATTGCGGTTCCGCCACAGTCCGGTCCGACGCGCGGGCGCGGCTGGACAGCGCACTGCCGTCCGGTTGACGATAAGCGGGCATTCCCCGCCGCATCCGGCCCGGTGACGGGCCGACGGACAGACCCGGCGGGGGCGTACCCGGGGGAAGAACAGAGTGAGCCGACCAGACCGCACCGCGCCGACGACGACCTACCGCCGACGCGGGCCGCAGCCCGCCGCAAGGCCGTCACGTCTCCTGTTCGCACCGTCCCCCCGGTCATGAGCCGGGGCGCGCGCCGGGCCGTTCGAGCCCCCGGTGTCAGTGCGCTCCGCTAACGTCCCGTCCGGCCGGCCACCCGATCCGCCGGCCCGTTCCGGGTCCTCCGCTGTCCCGTCCCCACCGTCCCCATCTGCCCGGAGGCATCGATGAGCTACCCGCCCGACCCGAACAACCCGTACAACCAGCCGCAGCAGCCCCAGCAGCCGCCGCAGCCCGGTTACGGCTACCCCCAGCAGGCCCCGCCGGCCGCCGGCTACGGCTACCCGCAGCAGCCGCCGCAGCAGGCCTACGGCGTGCCGCAGCAGCAGGCCTACGGGTACGCGCCGGCGCCGGGCACCCTCCAGGCGAACAACGGCTACATCAGCATCGCCCACCTGGGCACGGTGCGGCTCGCCACCATGGGCCAGCGGTTCCTGGCCCGCCTGATCGACGCCCTCGCGGTCAGCGCGGTCATCGCGCTGGTCATGGCGCTCGGTCTGGCCAGCGCGCTGGGCATCGTCAAGGAGACCGACGACTGCAGCTCGTACCGCTACGGCAGCGCCTCGTACAACGACTGCCTCCAGCAGCAGCAGGACGCCGCCGCCGGCTTCCTCGCCACCATGATGATCATGATCGCGGTGCTCGCGGTGTTCAACCTGCTGTACGAGTGGCTGATGGTCTCCTTCGCCGGCGCCACCCTGGGCAAGATGGCCCTGGGCCTGCGCGTGGTCAAGGAGAGCACCGGTCAGGTCCCAGGCCTGGGCGGCGGCTTCATCCGCTTCATCATCCCGATCGTCGGCGCCTTCCTCTGCTACATCGGCGCGCTGCTGGTCTACCTGTCGCCGTTCTTCGACAACTCCGGGAAGCTGCAGGGCTGGCACGACCGTGCCGCCGGCACCCTGGTGATCAAGAAGTAACGCACCGCACCACGCACGGCGGAGCGGCCCGGCCCCCTCGGTGGAGGGGACCGGGCCGCTCTGTCGTTCCGTCAGCCGTCAGCCGTCAGCAGGCGGCCGCCAGCCGTCAGTGGAAGAAGTGACGGGTACCGGTGAAGTACATGGTCACGCCCGCCTCGGCGGCCGCCGCGACGACCTCCTCGTCACGGATCGAACCGCCCGGCTGGACGATCGCCCGGACACCGGCGGCGATCAGGATCGCCGGCCCGTCCGCGAACGGGAAGAAGGCGTCCGAAGCCGCGTACGAGCCCTCGGCCCGCTCGCCGGCCCGCTCGACCGCGAGCTTGCAGGAGTCCACCCGGTTGACCTGGCCCATGCCGACGCCGACCGAGGCGCCGTCCTTGGCCAGCAGGATCGCGTTGGACTTGACGGCCCGGCAGGCCCGCCAGGCGAAGGCCAGCTCGGCCAGCTCGGCCCCGGAGAGCGCCTCGCCGGTGGCCAGCGTCCAGGTCGCCGGGTCGTCGCCCTCGGCGTGCACCCGGTCGGAGTCCTGGAGCAGCACGCCGCCCGAGATCTGACGGACCTCCTGGCGGTTGGCCGGGGCCTCGGTGGCCAGCAGCACCCGCAGGTTCTTCTTGCGGGCCAGCACCTCGACGGCACCGTCCTCGTAGCCGGGCGCCACCACGACCTCGGTGAAGATCGGGGCGATCTGCTCGGCCAGCTCCACGCTGACCGGGCGGTTCACGGCGATCACGCCGCCGTACGCGGAGGCCGGGTCGCACTCGTGCGCCTTGCGGTGCGCCTCGGCGACGTCGGCGCCGATCGCGATGCCGCACGGGTTCGCGTGCTTGATGATCGCGACGGCCGGCTCGGCGTGGTCGTACGCGGCGCGGCGGGCGGCGTCGGTGTCGACGTAGTTGTTGTACGACATCTCCTTGCCGTGCAGCTGCTGCGCGCCGGCCAGGCCGCCGCTGCCGTCGCTGTAGAGCGCGGCGCCCTGGTGCGGGTTCTCGCCGTAGCGGAGCACGCTCTGGCGCTCGTAGGCGGAACCGAGGAAGGCCGGGAAGACGTCCTCACCCTCCGTGTAGCCGGAGGCCTCGAACCAGTCGGCCACCGCGACGTCGTAGGCGGCGGTGTGCGCGAAGGCCTGCGCGGCGAGCCGCTTGCGGGTCAGCAGGTCGAAGCCGCCGGACTGCACGGCCGCCAGCACGTCGGCGTAGCGGGCCGGGTCGACCACGACGGCCACCGAGGGGTGGTTCTTGGCGGCGGCGCGGACCATGCTCGGGCCGCCGATGTCGATCTGCTCGACGCACTCGTCCGGGGTGGCACCGGAGGCGACGGTCGCCTTGAACGGGTAGAGGTTCACCACGACCAGGTCGAAGGGCTCGACGCCCAGCTCGGCCAGCTGCGCGCGGTGCGACTCCAGCCGCAGGTCGGCCAGCACACCGGCGTGCACGCGCGGGTGCAGCGTCTTCACGCGCCCGTCCAGGCACTCCGGGAAGCCGGTCAGCTCGGAGACCTCGGTCACCGGGACGCCGGCGGCGGCGATCCGGCCCGCGGTGGAACCGGTGGAGACGATGGCGACCCCGGCGGCGTGCAGGCCCTGGGCCAGCTCCTCCAGACCGGTCTTGTCGTACACGCTGATCAGCGCGCGGCGGATCGGACGGACGTTCTCGGAGACAACGGGCGTGGTGGGGGCGGCGCTCATGCCGGAATCCATACCTTTCGGTCCTCGATGCGGTGACCTTCGCGGGCCAGCCGGCCCACGACGTCGACGAGCAGCTTGCGCTCGACAGTCTTGATGCGCTCGTGCAGCGCGTCGCCGCCATCGGCGTGGTCGGCGTCGAGGACCTCCACGACGCCCTGCGCGATGATCGGCCCGGTGTCGACGCCGACGTCGACCAGGTGGACGGTGCAGCCGGTGACCCGCACGCCGTACGCCAGCGCGTCGGTCACGCCGTGGGCGCCGGGGAAGGCGGGCAGCAGGGCGGGGTGGGTGTTGACGATCCGGCCGGCGAAGGCTTCGATGAACCCGGGGCCGAGGATCTTCATGAAACCCGCCGTCACGACCAGGTCGGGCTCGTACGCCAGGACGGAGGCGGTCAGCGCCCGGTCCCAGTCGGCACGGTCGGCGAAGTCCTTCACCCGGTGCACGAAGACCGGCAGGCCGGCGCGCTCGGCACGCTCCAGGCCGGCGATGCCGTCGCGGTCCGCGCCGACGGCGAGGATCTCGGCGCCGAACTGCGGGTCGGCGGCGGCGTCGATCAGCGCCTGCAGATTGGTGCCGGAGCCGGAGACCAGCACCACCAGACGGGCCGGTCCGGGCGTGCGGGGCGGGAAGAGCTGAGCGGGGGCGGCGGCCACTGCGCGATTCTCCGTAGGTCGGGCGCCGTCCGCTGGTACGTCCACCGGTGGTGGGGCCACTACGAACGGCAGGTCGAGCGAGGGGGAACTCCGGGAGAACCCGCCACGACGCGGGTGCCCGGGGAACCCGTGCGAGCTGCTGACCGTCACCACGATAACGGCTGGTCGGACGGCCTCCGAAACCCCCGCTCGGGCTACGCGCGTAGCTGAGACCGGGATCTCGCCGGGCCGCACGCCCGGCCCGGCCCGCCTCCGACGGCAGGCCGCCGAAGCCCCCCGCACACGGCTGCGGGATCATAGGGTGGCGCGGGCATCCGCCCCACCGACCGAGAAGGAATGGCCCAACCATGAGCAGCGGTGACGACACCGGCGAGCGCAACCCCTTCGCGCCGCCGCCGGCGGATGCCCCGGAGCAGCCGTGGCGGCCGCGCACCCCCCGCCCGACCGGCGACGCCGACCGGCCCGACGGCCAGGACGGCGAGCCCGACGAGCGCCCGCACGTCCCGCCGCCGCACCCGTGGAGCCCCGGCTACCAGGGCGGCGGCTGGAACCCCCGCCCGGCCGCACCGCAGCCCCCCAAGCTCGACCCGAACGACCCGGCCCAGCGCCGGGCCCGCAACGCCGCCCTGGCCGGCATGATCTCGCTGGTCTGCGCCTTCGCCTCGCTGCACTACGTGGCGCTGTTCGTCGGCGCGCTCGCCGTGTTCTGGGGCGTCTCCGCCATGCGCTCCCCCAAGCCGGCCGCCGCCTCGGCCACCGCCTCGGCCATCGGTACGACCTCCGGCGCACCGGCCGCCGGAGCGGCCGACACCGCCGCGCCCAACCCGCTGACCCCGGCCGCCCTGGCCGGGATCCTCACCGGGGCGATGACCGTGGTCTTCGTCTCCTCGGTGCTCGGCCTCGCCGTCTACTACAACGACTACGTCACCTGCGTCCAGGACTCGCTCACCTCCAGCGGGGCCGACGGCTGCGACAAGCTCGCGCCGCAGTGGTACGTGGACATCACCAAGAAGAGCGAGTAGTCGGAAGAGCGAGTAGCCGGCCTGGTCGGCCGGGCGCCGCGTGGCGGCCCGGGTGGGCCGGCCTCGCGGGGCGCCCGGTAAGGCCGTCGGAGTGCGGCCCCCGGGAGGGGCCGGTCGCCACGGCGGGCTCCGCGGCGGGTTTTCGCGGCCGGGCTCCGGGGCCGGTCATTCCGGGTCCCCCGGCCGGTCGGCCAGCCTGACCACGAGGGCGTACGTCCGGGCGCGCAGCAGCAGCGCGCCCCGGCGCGCGGTGACGGTGAACGCGCCGGCCCCGGTCCGCCCGGCGGCCGCCCGCAGGACCCGGAACCGCGTCAGCAGCGCGACCGGCCCCGCCACCACCGCCACCCAGCCCGCCGCAGCCAGCCCCGTCGACCAGGGCACCGGGCCCAGCCAGGCCATCCGCCCGCCCGCCAGCGCCCCGCCGGAGAGCCAGCCGAGCAGCGCCGCCCCTCCGCCGGTCAGCAGCGCAACCACCAGCACCGCCGCCACCGTCGCCGACGGGTGCCACGGTGGCCGCCGCGCCCCCGACCCGCCCTCCTCCCCGGGCGCCTCCTCGTCGTACACCTCAGCCCCGTACACCTCAGCCCCGGGCGCCTCCGGCCGGCCGCCGACCGCCGCCGCCCGGCCCACCAGCAGCCCCGGAACCACCCCCGCCACCGCGGGCAGCAGGCAGACCAGCAGCCGCCAACCCCCCGCCCCCGGCTCCGGCAGCAGTGCGAACAGCGGGAACTCCGGCACCGGCCCCAGCGCCGTCCCCGTCGGTGCCGCCACCGCCCCCACCCCCACCGCGAACCCCGGCCCGAGCGCGTACGCCGTGCCCCAGAGCACCGCGTTCGGCAGCAGCACCACACTGAGCAGCAGCACCCCCGCCACCGCCGCCGGGCCGCCCGCCAGCACCGCCGACCGCCCGCCGCCCGTCACGGCGGTCAGCACCGCCGACGCGGCCAGCACCACCGCCCCCGCCGCCAGCAGCCCCGCACCGGCCGCCAGCGCCGCCACCCGGACCGCCTGCGCGCCGCCCGTCGGACGGACCGCCACCGGCATCCGCAGCACCACCCGCTCCCACGCACCCGCAGGCAGCCGGAGCGGCTCGCGGCGACGGGCACCCGCCGCCGTCGCCACCCCGGCCAGCGCCGCCACGACCACGAGGTCCGGCAGCACCCGGGCCCGGAACTCCCCCGCACCCGCACACTGCGCCACCACCCCGGCCGCCACCGCGCAGTAGCCCGCCCAGACCGCCACCGCACCACCCCGCCGGGCCCGCCCCACGCCACCGGGCCCCGTACGAGCCCCCGCCCGCGCACCCGCGCGGTACAACTGGGCCGTCGCCAGCAGTCCGAGCAGCAGCGGCGTGACCGTCAACGGCACCTCCGCCGCACCGCGCAGCACCGGCGCCCCGTGACCGAGCAGCCAGAGCGCCGCGGCCAGTCGCACCGCCCCGGTCGCGCCGTCGTCCGCGTACGGAGTCACCACCCAGAGCCCGAGCACCGGGACGGCGACGGCCGCGAGGCCGAGCAGGGCGGTCCGAACCCCCGCCAGCAGGGCGGACAGCACCGGTCTGGCGCCCAGTTCGCCCTGCACTTCGAGAATCGGACGGCCCATCAGCTGCGTCATGCGGCTCATCGTGCCAAGGCGACTCGCCATGCTCCGTGAAGAGGCAAACCGCCGGGGTGTCCCAGATTATTGGCTTATGCGCATTTTCAGACCCTGCCCTCACGCCGCCGCCACCGATCCGGCCCGGAGCGTCTGATGACCAAGCCGCCGACCGCCGAACGCCCCACCAGCCAGCCAGCCCCCACACCCCCGCCGCACGGCCACGGCGGGAACGGCCGCCCCGGCAAGGCCAAGGCCCGACGCGGCCGGCCCGGAACCGCCGAGGCCCGACCGGAGGAGACCGGCGCCGAAACCCCACCGCAGGAGGAGGCCGCCCGGCTGCTCAGCCGCCTGACGGCCCGTGAGGCCGAGGCCTTCACCCACCTCGCGGCCGGCCGGAACCTCGCCGAGACCGCCGCCGCGCTCGGCGTCACCCCCACCACCGCCCGCAGTTACCAGCACCGGGCCCTGCGCAAGCTAGGCACCCGTACCCAGTCCGAGATCGCCGACTTCGCCGCCATGCTGGGCGCCGGCCGGCCCGACGGGCCGACACGGCCGTCGCCGTCGCGGTCGTCGTCGCGGTCAGCGGCAGCGGCAGCGGCACCCGCCGCCGAGCCGGCCTCGCCGGCCTCGCCGGCAGCGGCAGAACCGGTCGACGGGCCGGGCCCGCGCCCCGACAGCGGCTCGAAGGGGCCGGCGGGTTCCGCCACCGCCGACGCGACGTCCGGCGGCCGCGCGGGTACCACCGGGGCCGACCGGCCTGCGGGCACCGCGTCCGCCCACCGCCCGAAGGACGTCGGCGACACCCGCCCCACCGACGGCACGCCCGCCGCCGCCCCGGCCCGGGCGGCGGCGCCGTCGAAGCGTCGCCCCGACGCCGCGGCCACGAGCCGCCCGGCGGCCGGAACGGCCCGACCCGGTGGCGGCGGAAGGCCGGCGGCCGCCGGTGCCGCCCCCTCGGCGCTCCCCGCCGACCGGCCTTCGGACGCCCCGTCCGCAAAGACCACCGGCCGGGCCGGAGGGAGCGTCAAGGACACGGGGAGCGGAGAGCCGGTGGCCGACCACCCGACACCCGCCGCCACCAGCACCGCTCCCGGCAGATCCACCGACCGCCGGGCGACCGACCCGCCGAAGACGCACAACGGCCGCACCACCCCACCCCCACAAACCGGCGGCACCCCCCAGACCACCCGCAAACCCGCCACCCCCGACACACCCGCCCACCCCCGGGCAACCGACCCACCGAAAACGCACAACGGCCGCACCACCCCACCCCCACAAACCGGCGGCACCCCCCAGACCACCCGCAAACCCGCCACCCCGCCGACACCCACCGCCGCCGCCCCTGCCCCAGCCACCACCACCCCCGCCGCGGAGCGGTCGGCGGTCCGGGGCGACGCCGAGCGGCGGCCGGCAGCCGCCGGCGCGGGCCCCGGCACCGGCTCCGGCTCCGGCTCCGGCTCCGGCTCCGCAGGGGACCTCTTCGCGGAGGTGTACGAGGAGACCCACACCCGGCTGGTGCAGCAGACCTTCCTGCTCACCGCCTGCAAGCACCGGGCCGTGCACTGCGTCGGGCGGGCGTTCGGGGAGGCCCGGCGGCGCTGGGCGGAGGTGGTGTCGGCGGGCGCGCCGGAGCGGTGGGTGCGGGCACGGGCGTTCGAGCTGGCCCTGTCGCCGTGGCACCGCGGCGGGCCGCGCCGGGCGCACGCGTGGCGGCTGCCGCACCGGCGGATCAAGGTGCGCCCGGCGGACGAGTCCCAGGCGGTGCTGCCGGACCACGACCGCCTCACTGACCGCGACCGCGCGTTGCTGAAGGCGCTCAGGCGCCTCTCCCGTCCGCAGCGGCGGGCCCTGGTGCTGCACGACGGCCTGGGGCTGCCGTCCGACGCGGTGGCGGTCGAGGTGGAGTCGACGGTGGCGGCGGCCGAGGGCCGGGTCTGGGCGGCGCGGGCGGCGCTGGCGCACTGGGTGCCGGAGCTGGTCGGGACGGACCCGGCGGCGGCCGGGTTCGCCGACCGGCTGTGCGCGCTGCTGCACCGGGCGGCGGTGCGCGGGGTCCCCGAGCCGCACCGTCCACCGGTACCGCTGCTGCGGGCCCGGCACGGGCTGGTCAACGCGGGCCGGACGGGGGCGGCGGCGCTGCTCACGGTGGCGGTGGGCGGCGCGGTGGTCGCGACGCTGGCGGGCAGCGGCCCCGGGGAGCTGTTCCGGCCGGCCGATGCGCCGCCGCCGGTGCTCTGCGCACCGGTCCCGACGCTCGCGACGGAGCCCGAGGCCCTGCTGCCGCTGCTCGCTGACGGGACGCCCTCGGGGATTCTCAGCCTCTGGTGCTCGCCCACGCCGGGCCTGGAACCGGTGGTGACGGACCCGCCGCCGCCCCGGCCGGACGATCCGTACCGGCCGCCGGTGAAGGGCCGGGCGACCGAGGCGCTGCCCCCGCCGGGGGCGGTGGTCGTCGGGCCGCACCGCAACCCGTGCCCCGACTGGGGGCTGCACCCGTGCGCGTCCGACCGCTGACCCCGGCCGCACGGACGCGGTCGCGAGCGCGGCAAGGCGCGCCCGGAAACGGCGGCCGTGGAAAGGCGCGCGCGGAAAGGCGAGCGCCCCCGCCCGGATCACCGGACGGGGGCGCTCGACACGAGCAGGGGGCGTCAGCCCTTGAACAGCTCGCGCGCCAGGCGGGCGGTCTCGGACGGCGTCTTGCCGACCTTGACACCGGCGGCCTCCAGGGCCTCCTTCTTCGCCTGGGCGGTGCCCGAGGAGCCCGAGACGATGGCGCCGGCGTGGCCCATGGTCTTGCCCTCGGGGGCGGTGAAGCCCGCGACGTAGCCGACGACCGGCTTGGTGACGTGCTCGGCGATGTAGGCCGCGGCACGCTCCTCGGCGTCGCCGCCGATCTCACCGATCATGACGATGAGCTCGGTCTCCGGGTCCTCCTGGAACGCCTTGAGGGCGTCGATGTGGGTGGTGCCGATGACCGGGTCACCGCCGATGCCCACGGCCGAGGAGAAGCCGATGTCGCGCAGCTCGTACATGAGCTGGTAGGTCAGGGTGCCCGACTTCGAGACCAGGCCGATCTTGCCGGCCTTGGTGATGTCGGCCGGGATGATGCCGGCGTTCGACTGTCCGGGGCTGATCAGGCCGGGGCAGTTCGGGCCGATGATCCGGGTCTTGTTGCCCTTCGAGCCCGCGTAGGCCCAGAAGGCGGCGGTGTCGTGCACCGGGACGCCCTCGGTGATGACGACGGCCAGGCCGATCTCGGCGTCGACGGCCTCGACGACGGCGTCCTTGGTGAACTTCGGCGGCACGAAGATGACGGTGACGTCGGCACCGGTCTTCTCGATGGCCTCGGCGACGGTGCCGAAGACGGGCACGTCGGTGCCGTCGACGTCGACCGTGGTGCCGGCCTTGCGCGGGTTGACACCGCCGACGATCTGGGTGCCGGAGGCGAGCATGCGGCGGGTGTGCTTCATGCCCTCGGAGCCGGTCATGCCCTGAACGATGACCTTGCTGTCCTTGGTAAGGAAGATAGCCATGGTGTGAAAGTCCCCTTCCTTACTTGTTGGCCAGCTCGGCGGCGCGGTCGGCCGCACCGTCCATGGTGTCCACGCGCTGGACCAGCGGGTGGTTGGCGTCGTCGAGGATCTTGCGACCCAGCTCCGCGTTGTTGCCGTCGAGGCGGACGACGAGCGGCTTGGTGACGGCCTCGCCCTTGGACGAGAGCAGCTCCAGGGCCTGCACGATGCCGTTCGCGACGGCGTCGCACGCGGTGATGCCGCCGAAGACGTTGACGAAGACCGACTTGACGTCGGGGTCGCCCAGGATGATCTCCAGGCCGTTCGCCATGACCTCGGCGGAGGCGCCACCGCCGATGTCGAGGAAGTTGGCGGGCTTGACGCCGCCGTGGTTCTCGCCCGCGTAGGCGACCACGTCGAGGGTGCTCATGACGAGACCCGCGCCGTTGCCGATGATGCCGACCTCGCCGTCGAGCTTCACGTAGTTGAGGCCCTTGGCCTTGGCCGCGGCCTCCAGCGGGTTCGCGGCGGCCTTGTCCTCGAGCGCCTCGTGCTCCGGCTGGCGGAACTCGGCGTTCTCGTCCAGGGAGACCTTGCCGTCGAGCGCGATGATCTTGCCGTCACCGGACTTGATCAGCGGGTTGACCTCGACGAGGAGGGCGTCCTCCTTGATGAAGACGACCCAGAGCTTCTGCAGGACGTCGGCGACCTGGTCGGCGATCTCGGCCGGGAACTTCGCGGCGGCGACGATCTCGGCGGCCTTCTCCGGGGTCACACCCTCGTTGGGGTCGACCGGGACCTTGGCGAGCGCCTCCGGGTTCTGCTCCGCGACGACCTCGATCTCCACACCGCCCTCGACGCTGGCCATGGCCAGGAAGGTGCGGTTGGTGCGGTCGAGCAGGAAGGAGACGTAGTACTCCTCCTTGATGTCCGCGGTCTGGGCCAGCATCACCTTGTGCACGGTGTGGCCCTTGATGTCCATGCCGAGGATCGCCTCGGCCTTGGCGACGGCGTCCGCCGGGTCGGCGGCGAGCTTGACGCCACCGGCCTTGCCTCGGCCACCCACCTTCACCTGAGCCTTGACGACGGCGCGGCCGCCGAAGCGCTCCGCGATGGCGGCAGCGTCTGCGGCGGTCTCGATGACATCACCGTCAAGCACGGGCACACCGTGCTTGGCGAAGAGGTCCCTCGCCTGGTACTCGAACAGGTCCACGTGTTTGTCCTTGTTCGTGGTCGCGGATTGTGTCTCTACGAGCGTGCCACGGCAGGATCTTCGCTGCGGGTCGTCGAAGCGGTGCGGGTACGCAGAGGTACGGCCTTGCGGCCCACACAGCCACGGGCGCACACGTCAATCAACACGCGCGTCACGTCCGTCTGGCAGGTTATCGCCGTACGACGGGCGTGTTTCGCCCGGGACCGGCTCGTCTTTGGTGAGAACCATCACAGACAGCCTACGGGCGTACGCCGGGCGCTCTGACCGGCGGGTCAGTCGGTCCGCACCACGACTTACCCCGTCCGGGTGAACTCCGTGCCGCGGCCTTAACGCCCCCCCTGTGCGGGGGCCCGTTCACTCCCCCGCTCACACTCCCCGGTCCGGTACCGGGATCGGGCGCTTCTCGATCGCCGCGGCCATGATCTCCGGGAAGGCGTCGGGCGTGCAGGCGAAGGCCGGGGCGCCCAGCGCGGCCAGGGCGGCGGCGTGCGCGTGGTCGTAGGCGGGAGCGCCCTCGTCGGAGAGCGCCAGCAGGGCGATGAACTGGACGCCGGCCGCCTTCATCGCGGCCACCCGCTTGAGCATCTCGTCCCGGATGCCCCCCTCGTAGAGGTCGCTGATCAGCACCACGATCGTCTCGGACGGCCGGGTGATCCTCGACTGGCAGTAGGCGAGCGCCCGGTTGATGTCGGTGCCGCCGCCGAGCTGGGTGGCGAACAGCACGTCGACCGGGTCGGCCAGCTGCTCGGTGAGGTCGACCACCGAGGTGTCGAAGACGACCAGCCGGGTGTCCAGGCTCCGCATCGAGGCGAGCACGGCACCGAACACCGCCGAGTGCACCACCGAGGGCGCCATCGAGCCGGACTGGTCGATGCAGAGGATGACGTCCTTCTTCACCGCGCGCTGCGCCCGGGCGTAGCCGACCAACCGCTCCGGGACGACGGTGCCGTGTTCGGGCAGGTAGTTCTTCAGGTTGGCCCGGATGGTGCGGTCCCAGTCGATGTCGCGGTGGCGCGGGCGGTTGACCTTGGCGCTGCGGTCCAGCGCGCCGCCGAGGGTGGCCCGGGTGCGGTCGGCGAGCCGGCGCTCCAGCTCGGAGACCACCTTGCCGACCACCGCGCGGGCGGTCTCCCGGGTGGTCTCGGGCAGCGCGTGCTTGAGCGAGAGCAGGGTGCCGACCAGGTGGACGTCCGGCTCGACGGCCTCCAGCATCTCCGGCTCCAGCAGCAGCTGCTCCAGCCCGAGCCGGGTGATGGCGTCCTGCTGCATCAGCTGGACGACGGTGACGGGGAAGTACTCCCGGATGTCGCCCAGCCAGCGGGCCACCTGCGGGGCCGAGCCGCCCAGGCCGGCGGTGCGGCGGCCGGAGCGGCCGGCGCCGCGGCCCTCCTCCGGGGTGCCCCGGTAGAGCGCGGCGAGCGCGCCGTCGATCGCGGCGTCCCGGCCGCGCAGGGTGTGGCCGGTGCCGTCCGCCTCACCGCCGAGCACCAGGCGCCAGCGGCGGAGCCGCTCGTCGGCGGCGAGCGGAGTGGCGCCGGGGGTGGAACCGGGGGCGGCACCGGGGGTGCTGACTGCTGCCATCGGGGTGCTCCTCTGCGTTTCTCCGGGGGTCGCCCGGGGGGCGTCGGGGGTGATCCGGGGTGATCCGGGGGTCAGGTGTCGCGACCTTCGGCCTGCCGGGGGATCCGCGGCCGGCCGCCGGGGCCGTCCGGAGCGGCGGGCAGGCCGAGCAGGAGGGCGACCGTGGGCAGTGCGGCGTCCGCCCGCGCCGCGTCGAGCTCGACCGCGCCGCCCTCCGGTCCGTCCGGTCCGGACGGCTCGCCGCCGAGCGGCCCGGCCGCGACCCGGCCGCCGACGGTGGTGCGGACTCCCGCCTCCAAGGTGGCGAAGGTCCGGCGGAGCAGCGGCAGCACGTCGGTGAAGGCCTCCGCCGACACTCCGGCCAGCCAGTCGTCGAGCAGGCCCAGCAGCCGGGGGTCGTGCAGCAGCAGCGCGCCGCCGCCGGTCAGGAAGCCCTCGATCCAGCCGGCCGCGTCCGCGGGGCCGCCGCCGGCGGAGAGGACCAGGCCGAGCCGGCGGCCGGCCTCCTCCGGGTCGAGCCGGCCGTCGTCCAGCAGCAGCCGGACGGCCCGCCCGCGGAGCAGGCCCGGGACGCCGGTGGCCGGTCCGCCGACCGGCTCGCGCCGGGCGAGCGCCCGCAGGGTGCCGGCCCACCGGTCGGCGAGCCCGCCGGCCGGGTCCAGCAGGCCGATCGCGCCGTGCACCTCGTCGAGGTGACCGCGCATCAGCGCTGCGCCGGCCGCGTCCAGCCCGGTGCAGGCCGGCGGCAGGCCGACGCAGATCCGGTCGGCGAGCCCGGTGGCGACCTCGTCGAGCGCGCCGTGGTCGGTGCCCCGGACGTCGCCGTAGCGCAGTGCGCGGACCAGTGCGGGCAGCGCGCGGGCGAGGTGGGCGACGTCGGTGTCGAGGGCCGCGCAGTCGGCGAGCACCCGCATCACCGTGGGCAGCGCGTCGGCCAGTCCGGCCACCAGGCAGGTCTCCACCAGGCCGGTGAGTCCGGCGAGTTCGACGGCGGTGCGGGCGGTGCCGACGGCCTTGCCGACGGCGGCCCGCTCGACGGTGGTGCCCCACTGGGCGGCCTCGGCGATCCGGACGGCGAACTCCGGCTGCCAGCAGAGCCGCCAGCTCTCCCGGAAGGTTCCGGTGGAGGCCACCGCGGAGCGGGCCGGCACGCCCCAGTCGACGCCGAGCAGCCGGAGCCGGTGCAGCAGCCGGGAGCGGGCCGCGTCGGTCTCCTTGCGCAGGTCGAGGTCCAGGTCGCGCGGTTCGACCTCGGGCTTGAGCCGCAGCGAGCGCTGCAGCCGGGCGAGGTCGCGCTGGAGCGGGACGGCCGGCGCGCCGTCGGGCACCTCGCCGAGCGCGTCGCCGATCACCAGCCGGTCCCGGACCAGCGCCAGGGCGACGTCCGAGCCGTCGCACATCACCGACCGGACGGCGTCCAGCGTCTCGGTGAGCCCGGCGAGCGGGCGGCCGCGCATGACGGCGAGGGCGCGGGCGAGCCGGACGGCCTCGATGACGTGTGCGGAGGAGACCGGGTGGTCCTCGGCGCGGAGCAGCTCGGCGGCCCGGGTGAGCCACTCGGGCAGCGGGTCCCCCTCGGTCCGGAACAGGTGGTGGTACCAGCCGGGGGAGACGATCCCGGCGCCGTAGCCGGTGAGCTGGGAGAGCCGGCGGTGCGTCCAGGGGACCCAGGTGATCTCGGTCCGGACCTTCCGGGGCAGCCCGGCGAGCACCGCCCGGTCGTGCGCGACGGTGGGCATGACGGCCAGTGCCGGGACGTGGAAGGCCCCGCAGACCACGGCGATCCGCCGGTGGCCGGCCCGGCGGGCGGCGCGGATCTGCTGGCGCATGTGGGCCTCGCGCTGTTCGTCGCGCGGACCGGCGCCGCCGCCGTCCTCGCGCAGCGCCGTCATCGCCTCGGCGACGGCCGCGAACGGCGCGAGCGCGTCGGCGCCGGGCAGCCGGTGCTCGACCACGTCCTCCCACCAGCGCTCCGGGTCGTCGTGGCCGGCGGCCTCGGCCAGCCGGGCGATCGGGTCGCCCAGGAGGCCGGCGTCCTCGCTCCCGGCGTCCTCGCTCCCCGCGTCCGCGTCCGCCGGGCCTGCCTCCCCGGCACCCCCGGCGCCGGCGTCGTCACCGGGCTGCGACGGCCCGGGATCGGCGAAGCCGTACGCGGCCGGCAGGTCGATGAAGCGCACCGGCACGCCGAGTTCGGCGGCGTACCGGATCGCCACCCACTCCGGCGAGAACTCGGCGTACGGCCAGAACGCCGCCCGCGCCGGGTCGTCCGCCGCGTGGGCCAGCAGGGCGACCGGCGGCACCATCGCCTTGTCGGCGGCCAGCCCGAGGAGCGGGTCCGCCTCCGGCGGGCCCTCGACCAGCACGGCGTCCGGCCGCAGCAGCTCCAGTGCGGCGGCCACCGCGCGGGCCGAGCCCGGACCGTGGTGCCGTACGCCCAGCAGCGTCACCTCTGCGCTCATCGCGCCCTCCCTCCCGATGTCGGTTCCGGTCGTGCTGTTCAGCGGGCGTTCTCACGGGCGGCGCGGTAGAAGTCCTTCCAGCCGTCCCGCTCGCGGACCACGCCCTCGACGTACTCGCGCCAGACCACCTGGTCGGCGACGGGGTCGCGGACCACGGCCCCGACCACGCCGGCGGCGACGTCGCCGGCCCGGAGCACGCCGTCGCCGAAGTGGGCGGCGAGCGCCATGCCGTTGGTGACCACCGAGATCGCCTCGGCCGTGGAGAGGGTGCCGCTGGGCGTCTTCACCTTGGTCCGGCCGTCGGCGGTGATCCCGGCCCGCAGCTCCCGGAAGACCGTCACCACGCGCCGGATCTCCTCGGCGCCACCGGGCAGTTCGGGCAGCTGCAGGGAGCGGCCGAGCTGCTCGACCCGGCGGGTGACGATGTCGACCTCCTCCTCAAGCGAGCCGGGCAGCGGCAGCACCACGGTGTTGAAGCGGCGGCGCAGGGCGCTCGACAGCTCGTTCACGCCCCGGTCGCGGTCGTTGGCGGTGGCGATCAGGTTGAAGCCGCGGACGGCCTGCGTCTCCGACCCCAGCTCCGGGATCGGCAGCGTCTTCTCCGACAGGATGGTGATCAGACTGTCCTGGACGTCCGCCGGGATGCGGGTCAGCTCCTCGACCCGGGCGATCTTCCCGTCCGCCATCGCCCGCATCAGCGGCGAGGGCACCAGCGCCTCCCGGCTGGGCCCGTTGGTGAGCAGCTGCGCGTAGTTCCAGCCGTACCGGACGGCCTCCTCCGGGGTGCCGGCGGTGCCCTGGACCAGCAGCGTGGAGTCACCGCTGATCGCCGCCGCCAGGTGCTCGGACACCCAGGTCTTGGCGGTGCCGGGCACGCCGAGCAGCAGCAGCGCCCGGTCGGTCGCCAGCGTCGTCACGGCGACCTCGACCACCCGGCGCGGGCCGATGTACTTGGGCGTGATCACGGTGCCGTCCGGCAGCTCGCCGCCCAGCAGGTAGGTGGCGACCGCCCACGGGGACAGCCTCCAGCGCTCCGGGCGCGGACGGTCGTCCTGCACGGCCAGCGCGGCCAGCTCGGCGGCGAACGCGTCCTCGGCGTGCTGCCGCAGGACGTCGGTCATGACGTCGGTCATCGGGGCTCCTTGAGGTCGGCCGCCGGGCACACGGGTGGCGTGGCGGCAAGGTGATCGGGGGGAGCCAGGTCGGCGTCCCGGCCTGCGGGAACCACCCTGCACCGGACCACTGACAATCCTGACCGGACCTCAGTTCGGGCCGCCCGACTGTCAGTCCCCCCGCCTAACGTCGTCGGCATGGAGGAACGCTGGAGCACCGAACACGTCCTGTCCCTGGCGCCCGACGCCGCCTCGAAGAAGGCCGCGGGCAAGCTCTCCGCGCCCGCACCCTGGTCGGCCACGGGCACCGACGGCGACGCGGTCTGGGGCGAGTGCCGGGGCAGCGGCAGTACGCCGTACCGCACGGTCGTCGAGCTCTCGACGCCCGCCTACCAGTGCAGCTGCCCGAGCCGGAAGTTCCCGTGCAAGCACGCGCTCGGACTCCTCCTGCTCTGGAGCTCCGCCCCCGACGCCGTACCCGCCGCCACCGAGCCCGCCGACTGGGCGGCCGAGTGGCTGCGGGGCCGCCGGGACCGCGCCGACCAGCGCGCCGCGAAGGCGGAGGCCCCCGCCGACCCGGCCGCCGCCCGCCGCCGCGCCGAGAAGCGCTCCGCCCGGGTCGCCGCCGGCGCCGCCGAACTGCGGCTGCGGCTCGCCGACCGGGTCCGGCACGGCCTCGCCGACCAGTCCACCGCCGGCCCCTGGGAGGAGGTCGCCGCCCGCATGGTCGACGCCCAGGCCCCCGGCCTGGCCACCCGGGTCCGGGAACTCGACTCCGCTCCACCGCACGGGCTCCTGGAGGAATACGCCATGCTCCACCTGCTCGCCACCGCCGCCACCCGGGTCGACGAGCTGCCCGCGCCGCTCGCCGCCACCGTCCGCGCCCGGCTCGGCTACACCACCGACGCCGCCGAGCTGCTGGCCGGCCCCACCGTCCGCGACCGCTGGCTGGTCCTCGGCAGCCGGACGTCACCGCTCGAAGGGGGCTCCGACGACCGGCTCACCACCCGCCGGCTCTGGCTGCGCGGCGCCAAGACCGGCCGGCCCGCCCTGCTGCTCGCCTTCGGCCGCCCCGGCCAGGCCCCCGAACTCGCCCTGCCCACCGGCCAGGTGATCGAGGCCGAGCTCGCCTACCACCCCGGTGCCCGCCCGCTGCGCGCCGTGCTCGGCACCCGGTACGGCTCCCCCGAGGCCGCCCCCGACGGCCCGCCGCCGCCCGGACTGACCGCCGCCGAGGCCGTCGCCGGCTACGGAACCGCAGTCGCCGACGACCCCTGGCTGGACGCCTGGCCGACCGTCCTCACCGACGTCGTCCCCGTCCTCTCCCCCGAGGGCTGGCACCTCACCGACGGCCGGCACACCCTCCCGGTCCACCGCGCCGCCACCCCGGAGGCCGCGCTCTGGCGGCTCGCCGCCGTCTCGACCGGCCGCCCGCTCACCGTCTTCGGCGAGTACGGCCACCGCGGCTTCGCCCCCGTCACCGCCTGGGGCCCCGACGGCCGCCCGATCGGCCTCACCACCGCCTGATGTCGACCGACCGCTTCACCCGAGGAGCCCCCGTGCCCGACCCCTGGGAGTCCCTGCACACCGCCGCCCTGCTCGGCACCGACCGCCGCCCGCTCCCCGCGCCCGACCCGGCCGCCCCGTACGCCCTGGCGGTCGACCGCACCGACCAGGCCACCGCACTGCTCGAACTCGCCGCCCTGGAGACGGTCCGCCGCCGCGCCGGCGCGCTCCCCGCCCCCGCCACCGGGCCGCTCACCGAGCCCGCCCCGGAGGACGGGCGCCCCGAACTGCCGGTCCCGGCCGCCCGCCGGCTCTCCCTGCTGCTCTCCAGCCGCGGCACCGGCGGCGGCGTCCTCGCCAACCTCGGCGAGCTGCTGCCGCAGTGGCTGGCCACCGCCCGCACCCGCGGCTTCCGCCCGCCCGCCGCCACCGTCCCGGCCCTGCTGGACGCCGCCCGGGCCCGCAGCGAACTGCGCCCCGACGCGGTCGCGCTGGCCGGCCCGCTCGGCCGCTGGCTCGCCGACCGCAACCCGGACTGGCGGTTCGTCCTGCGCACCACCGCCGGGGCTCCGCAGAGCCCCGGGCCGGCCGAGGGGGGCGACCAGCTCTGGCACGAGGGCCTGTTCGCCGAGCGCGTCACCCATCTCACCCTGGTCCGCCGCCGCGACCCGGCCGCCGGTCTCGCCCTGCTGCGGAGCACCTGGCCCACCGAGCGCGCCGAGGACCGGCTGCTCTTCCTGGACGCCCTCCAGGAGGGCCTCTCACCCGCCGACGAGCCCTTCCTGGAGGCCGCACTCGGCGACCGCAGCAAGAACGTCCGGGCCACCGCCGCCGAGCTGCTCTCCACCCTGCCCGGCTCCGCGCTCGCCGCCCGGATGGCCGAGCGCGCCCGCGCCGCGGTCCGCCTCTCCGGGCACGGCACCCACCTGCTGGTCACCCCGCCCGCCGAGTGCGACGCGGCCATGCAGCGCGACGGCATACCGCCCAAGTCGCCCACCGGGCGCGGCGAACGGGCCTGGTGGTTCGGCGAGGTGATCGCCGCCGCGCCGCTGGCCGTCTGGTCCGGGCACACCGGCCTGACACCCGACCGGCTGCTCACCCTGCGGGTCGGAGACTCCATCGACGAGACCAGCAGCACCTGGGCCGACGACCTGCGCGAGGCCTGGGCCCGGGCCGCCGTCCGCCAGCAGGACGCCGACTGGGCGCGCGCCCTGCTCGGCCCCGCGCCCTCCCCCTCGACCGCCCCCGGCCGGGCGGCCCGGGCCGCCCGTACCACCGGGGCGCCGGCCAAACTGCTCGCCGTGCTGCCGGCCCCCGAACGGGCCGCCTGGACGGCCGCGTTCATCGAGGCGCACGGCCTGGGCGAGGCCTTCCAGTTGCTCGGCGCCTGCGCGACCCCCTGGACGCCGCCGCTCTCCACCGCCGTGGTGACCGCACTGGCCCGGGCCGCCGCCTCCGGCGCCTACCCGTGGAGCCACAGCGGGGTGCTCGGGATGACCGAGCGCGCGCTCTCCCCCGGGACGGCGGACGCCGTCGAGGCGCTGGCCGCCGAGGCCGCGCCCGCCACCGCCTGGGGCGAGACCTTCGCCCGGCTGGCCGGCACCCTGCGCTTCCGCGAGGCGATGCTGGCCGAACTGGCCGCGCCCGTGGACGCCGCCTGACCGGCCCGCCGCCCGGCCGAGCCGGCCGGGCGGGGCCGGCTAGCCGGCGGCCCGGAGGTTGGCCGTGACCCAGGCGACCACGTCGCTGGTCGGCGTGCCCGGGGTGAAGATGTCGGCGACGCCCATCGCCTTGAGCTCGACGATGTCCTCGTCCGGGATGATCCCGCCGCAGAAGACCTTGATGTCCTCCGCGTCGCGCTCCTTCAGCAGCTCCAGCACCCGCGCGCAGAGCGTCATGTGCGCACCGGAGAGGATCGAGAGCCCGATGCCGTCCGCGTCCTCCTGGATCGCGGTGTCGACCACCTGCTCCGGCGTCTGGTGCAGACCGGTGTAGATGACCTCCATGCCGGCGTCGCGCAGGGCGCGCGCGATGACCTTGGCGCCGCGGTCGTGGCCGTCCAGCCCCGGCTTGGCGACCACCACGCGGATCGGTCCTGACACACCCATCACTGCCTCCTGGACCTCGTCGTCCACCACCCCGCCGCACCTTGTGGACGCGGGCGGGGTTAACGAGCAATAACCAATCTGAGGGGAGGTTAGCGTCACCCGCCCCGGTTGGCCGTGCCGCCCCTCAAGAGGAGGGGAAAATCACAGGCCACCCCGCCCGCGACCACCTCGCTCCCCTCCCCCGGTCTACCCCGCAAGCGCACACCCGCAGCCTCTTGACATCCGGACTTTTGTCCGGATGTCAGCCTTCCGGCTACAGTCTCGGCTGTTTTCCCCTCGCCCGACGACGCGCCCGAGGTCCCACCGAGGAGGCAGCCGCGATGGCTCCCGATGCAGCCGCCCGCCCGACCCGTGCGGAGCTGCGCGTCGCCGCCCGCGAGCAGTCGCGGGCCCAGCGCCGCGACGCCGCCAAGGCCGCCACCCGGACGGCACTGCTGCGGGTCGCGCTGCCCTCGGTGGCCGCGCTCGGCGTGGCCGCCGCAGCCGCCGTCACCGTCCAGGGCGAGGCCGACCAGCAGCGCGCCCAGGCGAGCGGCCGGCTGCCCGACCAGGCCGCCGGGACCCAGGACGACGCGGCCGGCCGGGCCGCCGCCGCACAGGCCGCGCAGAGCGCCCAGCAGGCGCTCGCCACCGGGGACGCCGCGCAGGCCTCCCGCGGTGACGCCCGGCAGCAGCTCTCCGGCGCCCAGGGCGCGCCCGAGGCCGTCACGCAGGCGGCCGACGCCCCCGAGGCCCCGAAGCCGCCGGAGCGCCCCAAGGTATCCCTCCCGGTGGCCCAGGCCGGCCTCGGTGAGGTGTTCGGCGCGGCCGGCACCCACTGGGCCAAGCGGCACACCGGCATCGACTTCCCGGTGGACGGCGGCACCCAGGTCCTGGCCGTCACCGACGGCACCATCCGCACGCAGTGGAACCCGTCGTACGGCTACATGTCGATACTCAAGATGTCCGACGGCACCGAGGCCTGGTACTGCCACCTGCGGTCGTACAAGATCCGCAAGGGCACGGTGAAGGCCGGCGACGTCATCGCCTTCGTCGGCAGCAGCGGCAACAGCACCGGCCCGCACCTGCACTTCGAGATCCGCCCGGCCGACGGCGGTGCGCCGGTCGACCCGCTGCCCTGGTTCCTGGCCCAGGGCGTCGACCCGCGCTGACCCGCGCCGGCCCGCGCCGAACAGCGACCCGCGCCGACCACCGGTCGACGCGGGCCGTACGGACGGGCCCGAGGCCCGCCTAGAGCTTCTCCACCGGCGCGTACCGCAGGAGCAGCTGCTTGCGCCCCTCCGTACCGAAGTCCACCGTCGCCTGGGCCTTGTCGCCGACCCCGGTGGTGGCCACCACCGTGCCCAGCCCGAAGGTGTCGTGGGTGACCCGGTCGCCGACCGCGAGCGCCACCGCCTCGCGCTCGACCGCCGCGCCGGTGCGCCGCGCCGACTGCCCCCAGCCCGCCTTCGGCGAGGCCGCCGCCGAACCGCGCGACGAACCCCCGCGCGAGGACGACGAACCGCCCGACCCGCCCGACCTGCCGCCGCCCCAGGACGACCCCGAGGAGTACCCGCGCGAGGCCGGCGCCGACGCCGCCCCCCTGCGCTTCCACTCCACCAGCGACTCCGGGATCTCCTCCAGGAACCGCGAGGCCGGGTTGTACGCGGGCTGCCCCCAGGCGCTGCGCAGCACCGACCTGGTCAGGTAGAGCCGCTGCCGCGCCCTGGTCAGGCCGACGTACGCGAGGCGCCGTTCCTCCTCCAGCTCCTTGACCTGGTTGAGCGCCCGCATGTGCGGGAAGATGCCGTCCTCCATGCCGGTCAGGAAGACCACCGGGAACTCCAGGCCCTTGGCGGTGTGCAGGGTCATCATCGTGATGACGCCCCGCCCCTCGTCGTCCTCGTCCGGGATCTGGTCGGAGTCGGCGACCAGCGCGACCCGCTCCAGGAAGTCGGGCAGCGAGCCGACCGGCGGCGCGCCGTCCTCCCCGGCGTCCGGCCGCTCGCCCGGGTCCTGCTCGTACTCCAGGGCGACGGACGCCAGCTCCTGGAGGTTCTCCACCCTGGTCTCGTCCTGCGGGTCGGTCGAGGACTGCAGCTCGGCCAGGTAGCCGGTCTCCTCCAGCACCGCCTCCAGCACGGCGGCGGGCCCGGCACCGGACTCGACCACCTGCCGGAGCCCGGCCAGCAGCGCGTTGAACTTCTTCACCGCGTTCGCCGAGCGGGCCGCCAGCCCGTACGCCTCGTCGACCCGGAGCAGCGCCTGGGCGAAGGAGATCCGCTCGCGCGCGGCCAGCGCGTCGATCATCGCCTCGGCGCGCTCGCCGATGCCGCGCTTGGGCACGTTGAGGATCCGGCGCAGCGGCACGGTGTCCTCGGGGTTGGACAGCACCCGCAGGTAGGCCAGGACGTCCTTGACCTCCTTGCGCTCGTAGAAGCGCACCCCGCCGACCACCTTGTACGGCAGGCCGACCCGGATGAACACCTCCTCGAAGACGCGGGACTGCGCGTTGGTCCGGTAGAAGATCGCGACGTCGCCGGGCCTGGCGTCGCCGGCGTCGGTGAGCCGGTCGATCTCGTCGGCGATGAACTGGGCCTCGCCGTGCTCGTCGTCCGCGACGTAGCCGACGACCTTCTCGCCGTGCTCGCCGGCCGTCCAGAGCTTCTTCTCGCGCCGGCTGGTGTTCCGCTCGATGACGGCGTTGGCGGCGCTCAGGATGGTCTGGGTGGAGCGGTAGTTCTGCTCCAGCAGGATCGTGGTGGCGTTCGGGTAGTCCTCCTCGAACTGGAGGATGTTGCGGATCGTCGCGCCGCGGAAGGCGTAGATCGACTGGTCCGCGTCACCGACGACGCACAGTTCGGCGGGCTCCACCTCGGCGAGCCGCCCGGCCGCCGGGTTCACGTAGTCCCCGTCGGCGGTGCGCTTCGGCGCGGTGGCGACGGCGCCCCCGCTCAGCTCGCGGACCAGCATGTACTGGGCGTGGTTGGTGTCCTGGTACTCGTCGACCAGGATGTGCCGGAACCGCCGCCGGTAGTGCTCCGCGACGTCGGGGAAGGCCTGGAGCAGGTTGACCGTCGTCATGATGATGTCGTCGAAGTCGAGGGCGTTGGCCTCGCGCAGCCGCCGCTGGTAGAGGAAGTACGCCTCGGCGAGCTTCTTCTCCATCGGGTTGGCGGCCTGGTCCGCGTAGGTCTCCTCGTCGATCAGCTCGTTCTTCAGGTTGCTGATCTTCGCGGTGAAGGACTTCGGCGGGAACTGCTTCGGGTCGAGGTCGAGGTCCCGGCAGACGAGGGCCATCAGCCGCTGCGAGTCCGCCGAGTCGTAGATCGAGAACGACGAGGTGAAGCCGAGCAGCTTGGACTCGCGGCGCAGGATCCGCACGCAGGCGCTGTGGAAGGTGGAGACCCACATCGCCCGGGCCCGCGGGCCGACCAGCTGCTCGACGCGCTCGCGCATCTCGCCGGCCGCCTTGTTGGTGAAGGTGATCGCCAGGATCTCGCCCGGCTGCACCCCGCGCGCGCCCAGCAGGTGGGCGATCCGGTGGGTGAGCACCCGGGTCTTGCCGGAGCCGGCGCCGGCCACGATGAGCAGCGGCGAGCCGGCGTGCAGGACGGCCTCGCGCTGCGGGTCGTTCATCCCCTCCAGCAGCTTCGCCGGGTCGATCACGGGTCGGGCGGCGCCGTTGCGGTACCAGGCGTCCCGCTCGGCCTCGGCGTCACCGCCGGGCCGGCCGTACGTGCCGCTCTGGAACAGCCCGTCCGGGATCGCCTCCTCGTAGGCGTCGTAGGGGGCGTCGTCCCCGTACGGCGGCGGCTCCTCGTCGATGGGCGGCGCGGGCTGCTTCGACCCGGCGGCGGGGGCCTCGAAACCGGGGAGCGGGAGGTCGTCAAAGAGGCTATTCATGGCACTCCGAGTCTATGGCCACCCACCGACAGGCCCGCCCGGTCTCCACAGGACCGGGCGGGCGGTGGGCGGGCGGCAGGGCGCTCAGACCAGCCGGCGCGCCGTGGCCCACCTGGTCAGCTCGTGCCGGTTGCTCAGCTGGAGCTTGCGCAGCACCGCCGAGACGTGGCTCTCCACCGTCTTCACCGAGATGAACAGCTGCTTGGCGATCTCCTTGTACGCGTACCCGCGCGCGATCAGCCGCAGCACCTCCCGCTCGCGCTGGGTGAGCCGGTCCAGGTCCTCGTCCACCGGCGGGGTGTCGGTCGCGGCGAAGGCGTCCAGCACGAACCCGGCCAGCCGCGGCGAGAAGACCGCGTCGCCGTCGGCGATCCGGAAGATCGCGTTGACCAGGTCGGTCCCGGTGATGGTCTTGGTCACGTAGCCGCGCGCACCGCCGCGGATCACGCCGATCACGTCCTCGGCCGCGTCCGACACGGAGAGCGCGATGAACTTCACCCCGCCCTGCTCGCCCATCAGCCCGGCCGAGCGGCGCAGCACCTCGACGCCGCCGCCGCCGGGCAGGTGCACGTCGAGCAGCACCACGTCGGGCCGCGTCTCGGCGACCACGCGGACCGCCGACTCGACGTCGTCCGCCTCGCCGACCACGTCGATGCCGGTCGTCTCGGTGCGCCCGATCTCGGCCCGGACGCCCGTCCGGAACATCCGGTGGTCGTCGACCAGCACGACCCTCGCGGTCCGCCCCGGTTCCCCGGACAGGGGGACCCCCGTCGGCGCTGCCTCAGTCATCTGACCTCTCCATCTCCAGCTCGACCTCGGTCCCGCCGTCCGGCGCGGGCCGCACCCGTGCGGTGCCGCCGTTGCGCTTCATCCGGCCGAGAATCGACTCGCGTACGCCCATCCGGTCCTCCGGCACCGTATCGGGATCGAAGCCGGGACCGTGGTCGCGGACGAACACCATCACCGTCCTCCCCTCGACCTCGGCGTAGACCTGGACCGGTCCCCCGCCACCGTACTTGGCCGCGTTGACGGTCGCCTCCCTCGCGGCCTGCATCTGGGCCGCGATCCGCTCGTCCATCGGGCAGTCGCCGACGATCACCAGCTCGACCGGGACGCCGTGCCGGTCCTCGACCTCGGCGACCACCGCGCGCAGCGACTCCGCCATGGTGTCGGGCGCGGCCTCGGCGGCCGCCTCCGGGCGGTAGAGCCAGAGCCGCAGCTCGCGCTCCTGGGCCCGGGCGAGCCGCAGCACCTCCTTGGGGTCCTCGGCCCGGCGCTGGATCAGGGTCAGGGTGTGCAGCACCGAGTCGTGCACGTGCGCGGCGATCTCGGCCCGCTCCTGGGCGCGGATCCGGGCGGTCCGCTCGGCGCCGAGGTCCTGCCACATCCGCAGCGCGTACGGACCGACCAGCACCAGCACACCGGCCAGCACCGCGAGCGAGGCCTCGATCACCGAGCCGATCGTCGAGCCGCTGCCCTGGGTGGCCAGGAACGCGATGGTGCCCGCCACCACCAGCAGCACACCGGCGCCGACCCGGGTGTAGGCGCCGCGCCGCTTGTCCCCCTCCTCCAGGCCGAACCAGCGCTGCCAGCGGGAGTCGTCGGCCTGCCGCCAGACCAGTGCCACACCGACGCCGATCGCCAGCAGCGGCCAGGTGTACGGCTTGGCGGTCTGCACGTTGAGCGCGTTGAGCAGGGCGATCACACCGATCACCAGCATCACCAGCGCGGCGAGCTGGCCCAGCCCGCCCTGCCGCTGCGAGCCCGCCGTCCCGCCGTCCGCGTCGCCCGCACCGGGCGCGCCGCCCGCCGCCGTCGCGGGCTCGCCCTGCAGGGCGTGCTGCAGCACCTCGCGCAGCCGGCCGATCCAGCCGCCGCGGCGGCCGCCCTTGCTCAGCTCCGAACCGGCTCCCTGCCAGGGCGAGGCCGGCACGAACGCGCCGTTCACGTACACCCAGTGCGTCCCGCCGCGCTGCGCGGGCTCGCCGATGCCGATCGGCACCACGAACCAGAACGCCGCGTACAGCAGCGCGCCGACCCCCTGCGCGAAGAACAGCAGCACGAAGGCGACCCGCACCCAGCTGACGGGCAGTCCGAGGTGGACCGCCAGCCCGTGCGCGACCCCGCCGAGCATCCGCCCCTGCGGGCTGCGGTACAGCCGTCGGTACGGCGGCCGCTCGCCACCGGGTACGGCCGGGTCGACGCCCCCGGGCGGCGGGGTGTCTGGGCTGAGGGGACGGGGATCGGAACCGGGTGCTGCCACGGCACCGATCGTTCCACGCGGGCCCGCCCGGACGCATCAGGGTGGACCCCTGACCCTTCTCAGGGACAAGTCAGGGTCCGGACAGGGCCCGCACCGGTTGGGCGGGGCTCCGGCACCCAGCAGGATGGTGGTCATGACCGAAGACCCCCGCACCGAGGAGATCGAGGAGGCCGGGCCGAGCGCCCCGCCGGCCCCGGACCGCCCGCCGCTGACCCGGACCGAGCACCACCGCGTGGTGGCCGGCGTCTGCGGCGGCCTGGGCCGGCACCTGGACATCGACCCGGTGGTCTTCCGCGTCGTCACGGTCGTGCTCTGCCTCTCCGGCGGCCTCGGCCTCTTCCTCTACGGGCTCGCCTGGCTGATCATCCCGACCGAGCCGGTCGCGGACGGCAAGGGCGGCAGCCGCTCGGGCCGCACCGAGCTCCAGCGGGTGCTCACCGGCCGGGTGGACGGCCAGTCGGTCGGCGCGGTGCTGCTGACCGTGATCGGCACCGGCGTCTTCTTCTCCTCGATGGGCGACGGCGACCAGCTCTTCCCGCTGCTGCTGCTCGCCGGGCTGGTCTTCCTGGCCGTCCGCTACGACCCGGAGCGCCGGCGCGGCCGGATCCGCGGCCGCCGCCGGACGGGCCGCGGCCACGGTGGCCACGGCGGTCCCGGCCACGGGCACGGACCGCACGGCGGCCCGTACGACCGGTACTTCCCGGAGGCCGACCCGGCCGCCGGCCCGGACTACCGCTGGCCGCGCGAGGCCGAGGACGAGGAGGCCCGCGAACGGCACGCCCGGGAGCGGGCCGCCGGGACCGTCCCGGCCGACACCCCGCACACCGGCCCGACCGGCTACCTGTGGGACCCGCGCCACCCCGAGCGCAACCCGTACGGCGGAGCCGCCCCGGCCCAGCCGCACCCCGGCCCGCCCCCGCCGCCCGGGGCCCCCGCCCAGCCGTGGTGGCAGCGCACCGACCTGCCGCAGGGCGACCCGCTGCGCAAGGAGGGCGGCCCGGCCGGACCGCCCCCGCCGCCGGTGACGGTGCACCGGCGGGAGCGCTCCCCGCTCGGCCTGATCGGCCTGCTGCTGGCGGTCGGCGCGGCCAGCGCCGTCTGGTCGGCCTCCGCGGACGGCGGGGCGGCCTTGCTGACCGGCACCGTGCTCGCCACCGCGCTGCTGGTGATCGGTCTGACCCTGCTGGTCGGCGCCAAGTTCGGCCGGGCCCGCCGGCTGGTGGTGCCGGGCCTGCTGCTGACCGTGGCGCTCACGGCCGTCGGCCACTCGTCGGTCTCGGTGCAGAACCTGCTCGGCGACCGCACCTGGGTCGTCGCCTCGGCGGCCGAGCTGGAGCAGAAGTACACCCTCGGGCTCGGCTCGCTGGAGCTGGACCTGAGCGCGCTCGACCCGGCCGGCGGCACCCTGGGCACCACTGCGGAGCTCGGTGCCGGCGACATGACGGTGACGGTGCCGTCGGACGTGACGGTGAACATGCGGACCGAGACGGGGCTCGCCTCGGTCAACCTGCCGGGGCCGGTCAGTGACGACGGCCCCGCCACCCGCAGCTACCAGCTGCTGCCGGTGAACGGCCAGGCATCCAAGGGAACGCTCGACCTCTCTCTGAAGGTCGGGCTCGGCGACATCAGGGTGGTCCAGAAGTGAGGAAGCACCAGCTCGACCTCTTCTCGCTGATCGCAGGGGGGCTGTTCACCGTGATCGCGGTGCTCTACCTGGTGGCGGCGGTCAACGACGTCTCGGTCAACGGCCGGATCGTCATCCCGGTGACCTTCATCGTGCTGGGCCTCGGCGGTCTGGCCGGGGCGGTGGCGGCGGCGGTCCGCCGCTCCCGGCCGGACACCGAGCGCAAGTAGCCCGAGGGGCCGGACCCGGGCGCGGGCCCGGGGATCCGTCACCGGGCCCCGGGGGTCTCAGGTCTCCAGCGGCCCGAGGCGGAGCTTCTCGCCCTCCTTGGTCACCCGGTACTTCGGCAGCGGCTTGGTCGCCGGGCCGTTGAGCACCGCGCCGGTCGCCGCGTCGAACCGGGAGCCGTGGCAGGGGCAGTACAGCTGACCGTTCTTCGGGGCGTCGACCGCGCAGCCGGAGTGCGTGCAGACCGAGGAGAAGGCGCAGTACTGGCCCGCCTTGGGCTGGACCACGTAGAGCGCGTCGCCGCTGGCCGGGTCCTTGACCTGGGCCGAGCCGCCGACCGGGACGCTCGCGGCGTCCACCGTGACGGGCGGTGCGGCGGACGCGGGCGCGGCGGACCGCTCGGGCGTCCCGGGCGTCCCGTCCCGCCCGAAGGTGGCGGTCAGCGAGCCGGTCAGCAGTCCGGCGCCGCCCATCGCGACGGCCGCGATCCCGCCGTCCATCAGGGCCCGCCGCCGGACCTGGTCCTCGGGCAGGCCGCGGGAGCGGTCCCGGGCGGCCCGCCGGGCGAGGTAGCCGTCCACCGAGAGGTACGGGGTGCCGGCCAGCACCAGCGGGGTCCAGGCCATCAGGTACACCAGGTCGTTGCCGAGGTAGTACGGCGAGACGTTCCAGCTGACGGTGAGCCAGAGGGTCAGGCTGAGCACCGCGCCGCCGGCCGCCGCGAGCCGGCCCCAGAGGCCGAGCAGGGTGCCCAGGCCGACGGCCAGCTCACCGAAGGCGACCAGCAGGCCGAACAGGGTGGGGTGGTCCAGGGCCGGGCCGAGCAGGAAGGAGATCGGGCTGGAGCCCTTGGCGAGCCGGGTCTGCGAGACGAAGGAGGCCGGGTCGCCGGCGCCGGCCAGGTAGTGGGCGTCGGAGAGCTTGTCGAGCGCCGCGTAGACGAAGGTGACGCCGAGGAAGAGCCGCAGCGGCAGCAGTGCCAGCCGCGAACCGGCCGCCTTCCACCCGGCGACCCGGCCGGCTCTGCCGCCCGGGCGGGTGCCGCCCGTTCCGGTCCCGTCCGCACCGGTGCCGGTGCCGTCCGGGGCCGCCGGACCCGGGCCGGCCGGGCTCGAACCGGCCATGGCCGCGCCGGCCGTCACCTGACCGGCCGCCACGGAGCTGCTGGCCTCCGCCATTCCCCACACCTTCCCTCACCGGCCCGCCACCGCCTGACAGGTCCGGACGCATTCTGCCCGGTTGTGAGCGCTTTCGGTGGGAGGGCCCACTCGGTGGGCGCCCGGTCCACCGCGAACGGCCGCGCCGTCGTTCCCTTGGTACGGGAACGACGGCGCGGCCGTTCAATGCCGGTCCGCGCGGGACCGGGCGGGAGTGCCTACTCCCACTCGATGGTGCCCGGCGGCTTGCTGGTGCAGTCCAGCACCACGCGGTTGACGTCGCGGACCTCGTTGGTGATCCGGGTCGAGATCTTCGCCAGCACGTCGTACGGCAGGCGCGACCAGTCGGCGGTCATCGCGTCCTCGGAGGACACCGGACGCAGCACGATCGGGTGACCGTAGGTGCGGCCGTCGCCCTGGACGCCGACGCTGCGGACGTCCGCGAGCAGGACGACCGGGCACTGCCAGATCTGGCGGTCCAGGCCGGCCGCGGTCAGCTCCTCGCGGGCGATCGCGTCGGCCTCGCGGAGCAGGTCCAGACGCTCGCGGGTGACCTCGCCGACGATCCGGATGCCCAGGCCGGGGCCGGGGAACGGCTGGCGCTGGACGATCTCCTCCGGCAGGCCGAGCTCCTGGCCGACCATCCGGACCTCGTCCTTGAACAGCTTGCGCAGCGGCTCGACCAGCTGGAACTGCAGGTCCTCGGGCAGGCCGCCGACGTTGTGGTGGGACTTGATGTTGGCGGTGCCGGTGCCGCCGCCGGACTCCACCACGTCCGGGTACAGGGTGCCCTGGACCAGGAAGTCGACCGACTCGCCGTGCTCGCCGGCCTCGGCGATGATCTCGGCCTGCGCCTGCTCGAAGACCCGGATGAACTCCCGGCCGATGATCTTGCGCTTCTCCTCCGGGTCGCTGACGCCCTTCAGCGCGGTCAGGAAGCGCTCCTGCGCGTCGACGACCTTCAGCTGCACGCCGGTGGCGGCGACGAAGTCCTTCTCGACCTGCTCGGTCTCGCCCTTGCGCATCAGGCCGTGGTCGACGTAGACGCAGGTGAGCTTCTCGCCGATGGCCTTGTTGACCAGGGCCGCCGCGACCGCCGAGTCCACGCCGCCGGAGAGGCCGCAGATGGCGCGCTTGTCGCCGACCTGGGCGCGGATCAGCGCGACCTGCTCCTCGACCACGTTGCCGGTGGTCCAGGTCGGGGCGAGACCGGCACCGCGGTACAGGAAGTGCTCCAGGATCTGCTGGCCGTGGTCGGAGTGCAGCACCTCGGGGTGGTACTGGACGCCGTAGAGGCGCGCCTCGTCGTTCTCGAAGGCCGCGACCGGCACCACGTCGGTGGATGCGGTGACGGTGAAGCCCTCGGGGGCCGCGGAGCAGGCGTCGCCGTGCGACATCCACACCGAGTGCTCCGCCGGGACGCCCTCGAACAGGGTCGAGCCGGTGCGGGAGACGGTCAGCGGCGTACGGCCGTACTCACGGGCGCCACTGTTGTCGACGGTGCCGCCGAGCGTCTTGGCCATCAGCTGGAAGCCGTAGCACATGCCGAAGACGGGGACGCCGGCCTCGAAGATCGCGCGGTCGAGCTGCGGCGCGCCCTCCTCGTAGACCGACGAGGGACCACCGGAGAGGATGATCGCCTTCGGGTTCTTGGCGAGCATCTCGGCGACCGGCATGCTGCTCGGCACGATCTCGCTGTAGACCCGGGCCTCACGCACTCGACGGGCGATGAGCTGGGCGTACTGGGCGCCGAAGTCGACGACCAGGACGGTGTCGGTCTCAGGCACGGACTGGACGGGAGTAGCAGAGGACACAGACGGCCTTCCGGCAGCGGTACGAAAGGTGTCGCACGCAGCGCGCCCTACGGAGGGTGGCGGCGGGCGACGGGCGGGGGTCTGCCATCGAGTCTACCGGCCGCCCGCGTTTCACTCGTCTGCCAGCCCTCGCGCCCGTGACCGGCTGGGTGGCCGGTTCGTTTCTCCTGGCGACCGTACGACCGCGCCGCGCCCGCCAGACGCGCCGCCTCCGCCCCGGCCAGGGGCGCCGCCGTACGGGCTTGCAGGACCACGCGTGGAGCTCAACCCAGTCCACCGGCGCGCGTGGCGCCGTCGCGGAACCGGTCTCCGGCCGGGCGTGACGCGCCGTGGGACCGTGCGCGGGTGCTGCGGCCGGCCAGCAGGGGACAGCGACCCCGGCCGCGACTGGACCAAGGAGGTGGGGCGGTCGGCCACCGGGGACGCCCGGAGTCCGACCGCCGCACCCCGGCGCGATCCCGGCGCACTTCGTCCACCGTCCCACGCCGCTACGCGCGTCCCTGTGCGCTCCGGCCGAGCCTCACTACGCACCGTGATCATCGCTGCCGTCCGTCCGGCGCACCCCGCGGGCCCGCCGCGGTCGCCACGGGCCCGCCCCGCCGCCGGCCCGGCCGGAAGCGCGCTGCACCGAATCATGCCGAATCGGTTGCAGAGCAAGCCCTCCGTCCAGCACGATGCTGCGTGGAAGAGGTTCCCCCGGCGGCCGCAGGGCCGCCCGAGGGCTACCGTCCCGGTGCCACCGCGACCCTGGTGGCAACGATTATCACCTCACGCTCCGTGAGCGAGGGCCCGGCTCAGGCATGCCGGGGTCCGCCGCCGCGGACCGTGTGCGCCCCGCGCGCCGGCCCACCCTTCGCCGGAGCCGCGGCGCCGCCCGTCCCCTGGACCAACCACCCCGACGGCGCTCCTCCCCCGGCGCCGTCACCCCAGCACCGGCGCGGCCCTGACGCCGAGTGCTGAACGACAAAGGGCCCCGTTCCCCCGCGGGGCCCTTTGCCCTGTCCGGGGAGGGTGGGCGCGCTTCCGGGGGCGCGCAGCAGCATGGCGCACGCCCCCGAATCGCTACGGCTGGTCGCGCCAGACGCTCGGGTCGACCGGAGCCTCCCCGCCCGGCCGCGACCCGGCCCCCGGCCCGCCGGAACGGCGCGACGCCGACTCCTCGGACGAGCCGATCACCTCGCTCACCCCAAGCCCGGCACCGGCCCCGAAGGACCCGGACGACCCGGATGATCCGGACGACCCGGACGACCCGGACGACCCGGACGACTCGTACGACTCGTACGACTCGTACGACCCGAACGGCCCCGGCTGCTCGTACGACCCGGACCGCTCGTACCCGAACGCGTCCTCCCCGCCCGGTCCGGCCTGCGCCGGCACCGCCCCGTACGGCTCGCCCCGCGCCGAGCGCCCGCGCGCCGCGGCCAGCAGCGGCGGCACCGCCAGCGCCCCGACCGCCGCCCAGACCGCGTTGGCCACCAGCAGGGTGCCCGGCACCAGGGCCACGCCGTACTCGTACGCGACCTCCCGGACGCTGCCGACGTAGGGGACGGAGGAGGCCGACGTGACCAGGATCCCGGACACCAGCATCAGCAGGCTGAGCCCCACCGCGTAC
This sequence comes from Kitasatospora sp. NPDC042419, assembly GCF_056437345.1. Taxonomy (NCBI): domain Bacteria; kingdom Bacillati; phylum Actinomycetota; class Actinomycetes; order Kitasatosporales; family Streptomycetaceae; genus Kitasatospora; species Kitasatospora sp. NPDC042419. The sequence continues at coordinate 580,337 of NZ_JBWKAW010000002.1, read as the reverse complement.
ACGGCCGCCAGCCGGAGCCGGTCCGCCGCGTCGAGCCGTCGCCGGTACGCCGTCCAGCCGAGCACCGCCACCGCGGCCAGCGCGAGCAGCCCCGTCCAGCGCCAGTCGGCGCTCTCGCCCTGCAGGTCGAAGAAGGAGAACTCGTCCACGTCGCGCGGGCTGCGACGCCAGTCGGAGTCGCCGGCCGGGGTGTCGCTGGTCGACCGGAAGGTCGCGCCCGACCCCACCCCGAGCAGCACCAGGCCGACGTTGGGCAGGAAGGCCACCGCCGCACCGGTCATGCCGCCCTCCCCCTGGAGGGCCACCACCACGAAGCCGACCGCCGACGCCAGGCCGACCGAGAGCGCCAGCGCCCGGCCCGCCGCCAGGCCGGCGACCGCCCAGCCGCGCACCGCGCGGTTGCGCCAGGCCGCCCAGCGCAGCGCGTCCGTGCCGTGGACCGCGAAGGCCAGCGCTCCGGCGAACAGCAGCGTCCAGCCGACCGCCTCCGGCCAGCCGGCGGACGCCGTGTTCGACACCCGGCCGCCGAACACGTCGCCCAGGACCCCCTCGTCCAGGTCGACACCGCGGTACCGCCCGGGGGACCACTCGGCGCCGGCGACCAGGCCGATCAACAGGGTGACGGCGGCCGCCACGACGGCCGTGCGCAGCGCCTCGCCGGCCGCCTGCCGGCGGGTCCACTGCTCCCCGGTGAGGCGCTGGCGGCGGTTGGCCCCGGCGCGCAGGCCGAGCCAGAGCGTGAACAGCCACAGCGCGGTGACCGCCATCGGCACCGCCCGCACCGTCGTCTCGGTGTCGGCGGTGCCGCCGCTGCCGAAGACCATCCGGAACGGCGCGCCGAGTGCGGCCAGCGACATCGCCAGTGCCGCCCCGAACCGCTCGCCGAAGGCCGGGGTGTCGTTCAGGTAGGACAGCTGGTAGCCGTCCGGGATGGCCGCGACCAGCGCTGCGATCAGCAGGACGACGGTCGGCGCGATCACGGCGCGCAGTGCCGGGCGCCAGTCCGCACCGGCCAGCCGGCCGAGCGCGGCGGGCCGGCCGGCCGCCGGGTCGTACGGCCGCCCGGCTCCCCAGCTGCCCTCCCGGAAGGGCGCGCCGGGCGGCGCCGGAGGCAGGACCGGCGGAGGCAGGACGGGCGGCGCCAGGTCCGGCGCCGGGGGCGGTCCCGGCGCCGGGGGCGGTCCCGCCGCCGACGGCACCCCCGGCGGCGGGGGCGGCGGCAGGACCGGGGCGGGTGGCAGGAGCGGCGGCGCCGGCGGCCGCCCGCAGGAGGCGCAGGCGAGCGCCCCTTCCGCCGAAGCCGCACCGCAGGATGCGCAGATGGCCATGGACCGTGTCCCCCGTCCGAATGAACTCCTGGTCCCCCCAGGGAGCCCTTTTCTCCCACCGGCCCCGGACGGCTGTCAACCGGCCCCGCTGCGGCGCGGGTTGACCGGGCCGCAGTCGAACGACCCGGCTACCCGCGCTTCTTCGGCACCTCCGGCACCGCCAGCAGCGGCAGCCGCAGCGCGCCGAAGGCGTCGGCCGGCACCGCCGGGGCGACGGGGGCGACCGGGGCGGTCCGCCGGTACGCCTCGCCGGGCGCCGGACGGCCGTCCTCCTCGCCCTTGTTGGGCCACATCGACATGGCCCGCTCGGCCTGCGCGGTGATGGTCAGCGAGGGGTTGACGCCGAGGTTGGCGGAGACCGCCGAACCGTCCACCACGCTGATTCCGGGGTGGCCGTAGAGGCGGTGGTAGGGGTCGACGACACCGGTCTCCGGGGAGTCGCCGATCGGGCAGCCACCGAGGAAGTGCGCGGTCATCGGGATGTCGAAGATCTCGCCGACACTGCTGCCGGCGAAGCCGTTGATCTCGTCCGCGAGCGCCCGGGCGCCCTGCTCGGCGGCCGGGATCCAGGTCGGGTTGGGCGCGCCGTGCCCCTGGTGGGAGGTCAGCTTGCCCTTGCCGAGGCCCTTCTCCTTCAGCGACACCGTGATCGAGTTGTCCAGCGACTGCATCACCAGGCCGATGATCGTCTTCTCCGACCAGCGGTGCTGGTTCATCGAGCGGGCGAAGGTCACCGGGTGGGTGACCGAGCTGCCCAGGTAGCGCAGCCAGCGCGGGATCCGCCCACCGCCCCTGACCTGGGCGATCGACAGCGCACCCATCGCGTTGGAGCCCTTGCCGTAGCGGACCGGCTCGATGTGGGTGTTCTCGTCGGGGTGGATCGAGGAGGTGATCGCGACGCCCTTGGTGAAGTCCGCGCGGGCGCCGTACCGCCGGTCGGTGGTCTGCGCCCCCACCAGCGCCTCGGAGTTGGTCCGGGTCAGCTCGCCGAGCCTGGCCGAGATCCGCGGCAGGTGCCCGCCGGCCCGCATCCGGTGCAGCAGGTCCTGGGTGCCGTAGGTGCCGGCCGCGACCACCACCCGGGCGGCGGTGAAGGTCCGCGCCCCGGCCTTGACCGGGTCGGTGGTGGAACGGGCGTCGGTGCGCCGGACGTCCACCGCGTAGCCCTCGCCCCACTCGCGGATCCGGGCCACCGTGGTGAGCGGGTGGATCTCGGCGCCGCCGCGCTCGGCCAGGTACAGGTAGTTCTCGGTGAGCATGTTCTTGGCGCCGTGCCGGCAGCCGGTCATGCACTCGCCGCACTCGACGCAGGCCCGGCGGGCCGGGCCGGCGCCGCCGAAGTACGGGTCGGCGACCTCCTCGCCGGGCGCCGTCCTGGCCCCGCCGTCCGAGTCCCCGCCGTCGCCGAAGAAGACCCCGACCGGTGCCAGGTGGAAGGTGTCCCCGACCCCCATCCGCTCGGCGGCGGCCCTGAGGTGCACGTCGGACGGGGTGACGGTCGGGTTGAGCCGGACGCCCAGCATCCGCTTCGCCTGGTCGTAGAACGGCGCCAGCTCCTCCTGCCAGTCGGTGATGTGGCGCCACTGGCGGTCCTCGAAGAAGGCCTTCGGCGGCACGTACAGCGTGTTGGCGTAGTTCAGCGAGCCGCCGCCGACCCCGGCGCCGGCCAGGATCAGCACGTTGGCCAGCAGGTGGATCCGCTGGATGCCGTACAGGCCGAGCTTCGGCGCCCACAGGTAGTCGGCCAGGGCCCAGGAGTTCCTGGGCAGTTCGTCGCGCTCGAAGCGGCGCCCGGCCTCCAGGACGGCGACCCGGTAGCCCTTCTCGGTCAGCCGCAGCGCGGAGACCGAGCCCCCGAAGCCGGACCCGACCACGACCACGTCGTAGTCGAACTCCCGGCCACCACCGGATCCCACCATCTGCCACTGCTCCTTCGGAAACGGAACGAACGAAAGGACGAACGGAGAAGACGTGCGGAGCGGCCCGGCACGGAAGCCGTGCGGAGCGCCCCTGCGTGGCGGCCGGACACGGCGGCCGTACGGAGCGGCCGTGCGCGGCAACCGGGAGGGCTACTTGAAGCGGAGCGCCTTCAGGACCCGCAGCCCGCCGGTCATCACCGCCGCGAACTGCCGGTCGTCCAGGCCGAACGCGGGCGCGATCGGCATCAGCCGCTGGCCGGCGATGGTCTGCGCCTCGGTGAACCGCAGGATGCCCTCGGTGCCGTGCCGCCGGCCGAGCCCGGAGTCGCCCATGCCGCCCATCGGCGAGCCGACCGAGCCGTACGCGGCCGCGTACGCCTCGTTGACGTTGACGGTGCCGGTGCGCAGCCGCGCCGCGACCGCGCGGCCGCGCCGCCCGTCCCTGGTCCAGACGCTGGAGTTGAGCCCGTACGGGGTCGCGTTGGCGGCGGCCACCGCCTCGTCCTCGGTGTCGAAGCGGTAGACCGAGACGACCGGGCCGAAGGTCTCCTCGCCGCAGACCGCCATGTCGGGGGTGACGCCGTCCAGGATGGTCGGCTCGTGGAAGAACGGGCCGAGGTCCGGCCGGGCCCGCCCGCCCGCGACCACCGTGGCGCCGGCCTTGACCGCCTCCTCAACGTGCCGGACGGTCGCCTCCAGCTGCCGGCCGGAGGCCAGCGAGCCCATGTCCGCGCCGTACGCGAGACCGCCGCCGAGCCGCAGCGCCCCGGTCGCGGCGGCGAACTTCGCCAGGAACTCGTCGGCCACCGAGCGGTGCACCAGCAGCCGCTCGATCGAGATGCAGAGCTGGCCGGCCGAGGAGAAGCACGCCCGGACGGCGCCCGCGGCGGCCCGGTCGAGGTCGGCGTCGGCCAGCACCAGCATGGCGTTCTTGCCGCCGAGTTCGAGCGAGGCGCCGACCAGCCGGGCGGCGGCGCGCTGGGCGACGTCGCGGCCGGTGCGGGTGGAGCCGGTGAACGAGACGTAGTCGGCGTGCTCGACCACGGCCGGGCCGATCACCGGCCCGTCGCCGATCACCACCTGCCACAGGTCGGCCGGCAGCCCGGCCTCGATCAGCAGCTCACGGGCCCAGAGCGCGGTCAGCGCGGTCTGCGTGTCCGGCTTGTTGACCACCGCGTTGCCGGCCACGAAGGCGGGCAGCGCGTCGCCGACGGAGAGCTCCAGCGGGTAGTTCCACGGCGAGATGTGCCCGATCACGCCCTTGGGGCGGCGGGCCTCGACGGTCCGGGTGAGCAGCGGCAGGGCGCCGCCGTGCCGCTTGTCGCGCAGGTAGCCCTGGGCGGCGCGCGCGTAGTGGCGGGCGCCCATCGCGACGGCGAGGACCTCCTCGAAGGCGTGCAGCCGGGCCTTGCCGGTCTCCGCCTGGATCAGGTCGAGCACCTCGTCCTGGCGCTTGAGCAGCAGGTCGTGGAAGCGCAGCAGGACGGCGGCGCGGCGGCGCACCGGCAGCGCGGCCCAGGCCGGCTGGGCGCGGCGGGCGAGTTCGAAGGCGACCTCGACGTCGGCCGGGGTGGACTGCGGCAGGCCGGCCAGCCGCTCGCCGGTGAGCGGGGCGACGGTCTCCACCAGGCTGGGCTCGCCGGTGGCGGTCACCCCGGCGACGAGGCGGTCGACCAGGGACGGCGGGACGGCCGAGGCGACGGTGCGCCCGCCGCCGGGCGCGGCGGGGTTGCGGCCCGGCGAGCCGGTGCCGGCGGGTTCGGTGGCCGTGGCAGCTGCTGTGAGGTCCGTCATAGGGCGCAGCCTAGGCGCTCGGCGCCCGGTTCGGTACCCGTCGGTAACAACTAACCGCGGTGGTCGCCGCCCCCCGGCCGTCGGGGCCCGGGGCGGGCGGCGACCGGGCCCGGGTGAACCCGCCGGACCGGCCGGACCCGCCGGACCGGGATCAGCGGGTCGGCAGGAAGTGGTTCAGCACCAGGGTGAACCGCCGCTCACCCTCCTGCCAGTCCTTGTCGTTGTCCGGGCAGGACAGGTAGATGGCGTACGCGGTGCCGTCGTCGTCGATGAACTCGGCCTCGACGGCCCGCCGCCGGCCGCCCTCCTTCGCCGCGTAGCTGAACTCCCAGACCGCCGCGTCGTGCCCGTTCACCGCGACGCTGGTGAGCTTGTGCTGGCGGTACTCCTTGCGCTTGGAGACGGTGGTCTCCATCTGCCGCAGGTGGTCCAGCGGCTTGACCGACTGTCCGACGGTGACGGCGAACTGGAGGTAGTGCACCATCTTGTCGGGGCTGTAGTAGATCTGCGTCCCGTCGACCGAGCGCTCCCAGGCCGGGGTGGCCACCGGCAGCGGGAAACGGAAGCCCGCCGGGTCGTCCACCCAGCGGTACCCGGACGGCGGCGGGCCGGCGTCGTTGTCGCCCGGCCCGGTGGGCTGCGGCTCCGCGACGGTCGGGGTGGGCTTGGCCACCTCCGTGCCGCCGTGCCTGGTCGCCAGGAAGGTCGCCCCGGCCGCCAGCACGGCCACCGCCAGCGCGACGGCGACGACCAGCAGCGCGCCACGGCGCTTGGCCGGCCCACGCGCGGGCGCATCGGTGTACGCCACCGGCGCGACCGGCCCCGTGGGCGCCCCTTCGGCCGCCTCGTGCCCCTGGAACACCTCCACCCGCTGGTGCGCGGACGACAGCCCGGACGACAGCGCGGACGACGGCCCGGACGGCGGCCCGGACAGCTCCCCGGCAGGCTCCGGGGCGGCATCGGCACCCGCCGAGGCCGACGGACGCGGCGCGGTCGCCGCCTCCGGCACCGTCCCCGCCTCCGGCCCGGCCGACTGCCCCGAGCGCTCCGCCAGGCGGTCCACCACCGGCACCGACTGCGTCGGCATCCGCACCGGGGTCACCGGCTTGAGCCCGAGGGTGTGGCCGGCCTGCACCTCGGCCAGCATCCGGGCCGCCTCGTCCGCGGTCGGCCGGTCGTCCGGGTCCTTGGCCATCAGCGCCGCCAGCACCGGCCCCAGCGGGCCGGCCCGGCGCGGCTCCGGCAGCGGATCGCCGACCACCGCGGCCAGCGTGGTCAGCGGCGAGGTGCGGCGGAACGGCGAGTCGCCCTCCACCGCCGCGTACAGCGTCGCCCCGAGACCCCACAGGTCCGAGGCGGGGCCCGGCCGGTCGCCCTGCGCCCGCTCGGGCGCCAGGTAGTCCGGCGACCCGACCAGGTCACCCGGCCGGGTCAGCTCCGCCGAGCCCTCGTACGTCGCGATGCCGAAGTCCAGCAGCACGGCCCGCCCGGTGCCGTGCTCCAGCAGCACGTTGGCCGGCTTCACGTCGCGGTGCAGCACGCCCAGCTGGTGGCCCCGGTGCAGCGCGGCCAGCACCTGGCTGCCCACCTCGGCGGCGGCGCGCGGCGGCAGGGTGCCGTCCTGGCTGATCACGTCGGCCAGCGAGCGGCCGTCGACCAGCTCCATCACGATCCACGGCCGGCCGTCCTGCTCCAGCACGTCGTGCACGGTGATCACGCCGGGGTGCTTGATCCGGGCGGCCGCGCTGGCCTCCCGCTTCATCCGGGCGTGCAGGATCTGCAGCTCGTCCTCGGGCAGGTGGTTGACGGTGAGCTCCTTGACCGCCACCTCGCGGTCCAGCATCCGGTCCCAGGCCCGCCAGACCGTGCCCATCCCGCCCCGGCCCAGCCGGTCACCCAGCTCGTAGCGTCCGGCCAGCAGCCGCTCCTCGGCCGCCTCCGCCCGGTCCTCCGCGCCCATCCGCGACCGCTCCCCCTCATTCACCTGCCGTCACCGCGACGGAGGGTCCGGTACAGACCACTCGGTGCAGACCACTCGGTGCAGACCACCAATCGAACACATCTCACGGACACATTAGGCGCCCGCTCCCCGCCCCGGTAATCTCCCCCACCCGCCGACCCTGCGGTGACGGCCCGGCAGGTCCCGTCAGCCTGCGAACAGCACCACGGCCACCACGCCGAGCACCAGCAGCAGGAACACCGCGCCGACCAGCACCGGCCCCAGCAGCGCCGGCGGTATCAGCGGCCGCCGGGCCGGCCCGGGACCGTCCTCCGCCGGGGGCCGCTCCGCCGCGACGGCACGGCCGACCGGACGCCGCCGGCGCGGCGCCGGCACCACCGGGCCCTCCGGCCGCAGCTCCAGCGCCCGCGCCGCCCGCTCCTCGCCGACCGGCTCCGGCGCGCCCGCCAGCAGCACCGCCAGCTCTCCCCGGATCTCCACCGCCGTGGGCCGCTGCCCCGGATCGGGCTGCAGCAGCCGCTCCACCAGCGGCCCCAGCGGCCCGCACGCGGCCGACGGCTCCCGCCGGCCGTCCCGCACCGCCGTCACCAGCTCCGGCACCCCGCCCTCCGGGTACGGCGAGCGGCCGGTCACCAGCCGGTGCAGCAGCACCCCGAGCGCCCAGCAGTCGCCGGCCGGACCGCCGTCCAGCGGCCAGCGCTCGGCCACCGGCCCGGCCAGGGTGGCCCGGACCTCGTACCGGCGCCGCCCGCCCGGACCGCCCAGCTCCTCCGCCAGCGCCTCCTGCGCGACCCCGGACAGCAGCCCGCCCAGCAGCGCCGCGCCGTCCTCGCAGACCAGCACCGACTCGGTGGTCAGGTTGCCGTGCGCCAGGCCCTCCTCGTGCAGCGCCCGCAGCGCGCCCGCCAGATCGGCCGCCAGCTCGGCCGCCCGGTACGGCGGGAGCGGCCCGGCCGCGGCCAGCTCCGCCAACGGCACCCCGGCCGGACGCTCCTCGACGGTCCAGAGCAGCTCGCCCTCGACGAAGGCCCCGGCGCCCTGGAGCAGCCGCGGATGCCGCGGAGCCGCCGCGCCGACCGCCGCCACCCGGCGGACCAGCCGCTCGCCCTGCTCCGGCACCGGATCGTCCGGTTCACGGCCCGCGGCCAGCAGCGCCGGCAGCTCCAGCGCGCGCAGCCGCACCAGGTCACCGGTCCGTTCGTCCACAGCGAGAGCACTCACCGCCGCCGGACGGTCCGTCAGCCGGTAACGCCCCGCCAGCATCTGCCCCGGACCCGCTCGCATGCGTGTTCCTCTCGCTCACCACCCAGCCTAAGGCGTGTCCGACCGTTCCCGCCGGGCGTGCGGCGGCCGGACGCCGCGCACCGACCCGGCGCCGGCGGCCGGCTCCGCCCCTGACCGACCGTCGGATTAGGCTCGGTCCCATGGACTGGACCGATCTGATCGACACGGCCTTCGACGTGGCCGGCAACAGCAGCAGCGACAACAGGGCCGCGGCCCTGCGCACCGTCGAGGCGAACGTCGCGCCCGACGAGAAGCCCGTCGCCTCCACGGCCGGGCGGCATCCCGATCACTTCCGCAAGGGCGTGCTGGTCCTGACCACCCACCGGCTGCTCTTCCTGAAGGACGGGAAGCCGCCCGTTCCGGTTCCGCTCTCCGCGGTGACCGACGCGACCGTCACCAAGACCCGGATCAACGGGGAGGTGCTGCTGGTGGTCGCCCTCACCGGCTCGCACCGCTACGAGGACGTGGTCAAGGCCGAGGTCTTCGCCGAGCAGCTCCGGGCCGCCGCCCGGCTGGCCCGCAACGCCCAGCAGCGGGAGCTCACCGCCCCCGCCGCCGCGCCGGCCGCGCCGGCCGCGGCCGTGTCCTCCGGCACCGAGCTGCTCGACCAGCTGGAGCGGCTGGCCGCCCTGCACGCCGCGGGGGCGCTCACCGACGAGGAGTTCAGCCGCGCCAAGCAGCGCCTGATCGGCTGAACCCCGCACCCGCCCGGCCGGCGCCGGTCACGGCGCCGGCCGGAAGGTGTCGAAGGAGGTCTGCCGCGCCTGCGCGTTCTGCGCCGCACCCCACTCCGCGTCCGGCGACGTCCAGTAGATCGCGTAGCCGTACTTGGCCGGGGAGCCGGTCACGAAGCCCCGGTTGAGCGAGTGCATCCGCGGGGTGCCGTTGGTCCACTCCCAGTCGGCGGCGTTGCTCCACTCGCGGTACCCGACGGCCTGCAGCTGCACCCGCTGGTAGTTGCTCACCTGTCCGCGCAGCCCCGGCTCGGACTCCTGCCAGTCGGCGAGGGCGCTCGGCCCGGGCGTGGTGGTCCACTCGATCCGCAGCGTGCTGCCGTTGCCCTTGAAGACCCGGCGGATCGACTCCGAGCCGGTGAGCTGCAGCCAGTCCGGCAGCACGATCGAGAAGCCGGACGGGTCCTTGTACTCGTGGTACCCGGGCGGCACGACGGCCCCCGTGGGCGTGGTGGTCGGCGCCGGGGTCTGGGCCGGCGTCGAGGCCGGGGTCACCGGCGGCGTCGAGGCGGGCGCGGGCGGCGCGGCCGGAGCCGTCGTCCCCGCCGGGGCCGGGTCCGCGGGGGCGGGGCCCGCGGCGGTCGCCGGGGCGTCCGCCGGCGGGGAGTCGGGCGAGGTCCCGGTGGACGCCGCCACCGACGCGGTGCCGTGCGCGCCCCCGGCCGCCCCGTCGTCGGAGTCGCCGAGCGCCTGGAGCAGTGCCACCACGCCCGCGATCAGCAGCAGCACCACCACCGCCGTCGCCACCGCCAGTCGCCGCCGGCCCTTCCGCGGGTCGGCGCCGGCCGCCTGGGTCGCGCCCAGGGTCCATTCGCTGGTCACCGGCCGGGCCGCCTCGGTGTCCGGCGCCGACGGGCCCGGCTTCGCCGGGGACGCTGCGGCCTCCGCCGGTGCCGCCGGCTCGGCCGCGGGCTCCCCGGCCGGCGCCGCCGCCCGCTCCCCGCTCCCGGCGTCCGCGGCGCGGCTCCCCACCCGGACGGTCCCGAGCAGTCCGCCGACCGGCGGCTTGGCCTTCTCCGGCCGCCCGGCCGCCGCGGGCTTCTCCGCCGCCCCGCCGGCCGCCTCCCCCGCCGGCGCGTCGCCGCCCGCCACCGGCACCGCCTGCTCGGTGGTCGACTCGGCCCGCGCCGTCGCCTCCGCCGCCACCCGCTTGAGCATCGACCGGGTCTGCGAGGCGGTCAGCCGCTCCTCCGGGTCCTTCGCCAGCAGCCCCTCGATCACCGGCCGCAGCGCCCCGGCGTTCACCGGCGCGGTCAGCTCCTCCGTCATCACCGCCGTGAGCGTGGCCAGCGCCGAACCGCGGTCGTACGGCGGCCGCCCCTCGACCATCGCGTACAGCGTGCCGCCCAGCGACCAGAGGTCGGCCGGCGGCCCGGGCTTCTGCCCGCGGGCCCGTTCCGGGGATATGTACGACGGAGCGCCGACCAGCATCCCGGTGGAGGTCACCGAGCTGTCGCCCTCCACGCTGGCGATGCCGAAGTCGGTGAGCACCACCCGCCCGTCCTCACCGATCAGCACGTTGGACGGCTTGACGTCCCGGTGCAGGATGCCGTGCGCGTGCGCGGCGCTCAGCACGCCCAGCACGTCGAGCGCGATCTCGGCCGCCCGGGCCGGCTCCAGCGGGCCGTCCTCCCGGATCACGTCCGCCAGCGAGCGGGACTCGACCAGCTCCATGACGATCCACGGCCGGTCGTCCTCCTCGACGACGTCGAAGACGGTGACCGCCGAGCTGTGCCGGATCCGCGCCGTCGCCTTGGCCTCGCGCAGCGTCCTGACGATCAGCCGGTGCTTCTCGTCCTCCTCGACGCTGGCGTTCATCCGCAGTTCCTTGACCGCGACCGTCCGGCCCAGCATCTCGTCCTCGGCGCGCCAGACGGTGCCCATGCCGCCGCGCCCGAGCACCGCGTCCAGCCGGTAGCGTCCGGCCAGGAGGCGGCCGGTGGAACCCTGCGCCTGGGTCATTCGGAACGTTCCCCCATGTGGTGCTGGCGGTCGTGGTGACGGCGTGTCGGACCGGCGTCGGGGCCGAACGCCCAAGCCTCCATCATCCCCTGTCCCGGACGCCCGCGACCACCCGGCCCCCGGCCACCCTGACACCGGAGCCGCCCCGACGCGGCGCTCCGTGCCCGATCTGTGATCGAAAACTCTGTCCGGCCAGCTCCGGGCCCTGCTACCGTGCGGCAGTTCACCGTCCTTCCGGGGGGAATTCGACGTCCATGACCGCACCCGAACCGGGCGCTGACGGCCAGTCGGTCCGGCCGCCCACGGCGCCGCACTTCTCGGTCGCGGCGGAACCGGGGACACCCGAGGGGTACGTCGCCCCCGGCATGCCCGGCGCCCCGATGGCCGGTTACCGCCCCACCGCCGCCACCACCTACGACGGCCGGGGCGGACCCGGCGGTTCCGCGAACCGGTCCCGCACCGGCCGGGCCCTCGCGATCGCCGTCGCCGCGATGCTGGCCGGCGCCCTCGCGTACGGCCTCGCACCGGCCCGGGCCGCCTCCACCGTCGGCTGGCTGGCGATCGCCCCGGCCGCCGCCGTCGCCTGGCCGCTCGGCCGCCTCGGCGGCCCGGGCCGGCTGCTGCCGCCGCTGGGCGCGCTGCTCTCGGCCGGCGCGCTGTTCCTCGGCCAGCTGCTCGGCCTGACCCGCCGGCTGCACGCGCTGGCCGGCACCCCGTACGGCGAGCTGCTCCGCGACGCCCTGCCGCTCTGGCGGGACGACCGCCGCCTGCTGGACCTCGTCTTCTACGGCATCGCCACGATCGGCGGCTTCGTGCTGACCCGCCGCGCCGCGACCCGCCAGTAGGGCCCCCGCCGGGCCCCCGGACGCGGCGAGGCCCCCGCCGCGAACGGACGGGGGCCTCGGCACGGCGGGCGGGCTCAGCGGTGGTGCGCCGGGTTGACCGTCACCTCGACCCGCTGGAACTCCTTGAGCTCGGTGTAGCCGGTGGTCGCCATCGCCCGGCGCAGGGCGCCGAACAGGTTCATGGTGCCGTCCGGGGTGTGCGACGGGCCGGTGAGGATCTCCTCGGTGGTGCCGACGGTGCCGAGGTCGACCCGCTTGCCGCGCGGCAGCTCCTCGTGGACGGCCTCCATGCCCCAGTGGTAGCCCTTGCCGGGCGCGTCGGTGGCCCGGGCCAGCGCCGCACCGATCATCACCGCGTCGGCGCCGCAGGCGACCGCCTTCGGGATGTCGCCGCTGTAGCCGACGCCGCCGTCCGCGATGACGTGCACGTAGCGGCCGCCGGACTCGTCCATGTAGTCGCGGCGGGCGGCGGCCACGTCGGCGACGGCGGTGGCCATCGGGACCTGGATGCCGAGCACGCCGCGGGTGGTGTGGGCGGCGCCGCCGCCGAAGCCGACCAGCACGCCGGCCGCGCCGGTGCGCATCAGGTGCAGCGCGGCGGTGTAGGTGGCACAGCCGCCGACGATGACCGGGACGTCCAGCTCGTAGATGAACTGCTTCAGGTTGAGCGGCTCGGCGGCGCCGGAGACGTGCTCGGCCGAGACGGTGGTGCCGCGGATCACGAAGACGTCGACGCCGGCGTCGACCACGGCCTTGGAGAACTCGGCGGTGCGCTGCGGGGAGAGCGCGGCGGCGGTGACCACGCCGGAGTCGCGGACCTCCTGGATCCGCTGCTTGATCAGGTCGGCCTGGATCGGCGCCGAGTAGATCTCCTGCAGGCGGCGGGTGGCGCCCGCCTCGTCGGTGATCGAGGCGATCTCGTCGAGCAGCGGCTGCGGGTCCTCGTAGCGGGTCCAGAGGCCTTCGAGGTTGAGCACGCCGAGGCCGCCGAGGCGGCCGATGGCGATGGCCTGCTGCGGGGAGACCACGCTGTCCATGGGGGCGGCCAGGAACGGCAGGTCGAACCGGTAGGCGTCGATCTGCCAGGCGATCGAGACCTCCTTCGGGTCACGCGTACGCCGGCTGGGGACGACGGCGATGTCGTCGAAGGAGTACGCCCGCCGGCCGCGCTTGCCTCGCCCGATCTCGATCTCAGTCACTTCGAGCCCTTCTGGTGGTGTTGCTCATGCCCGCCGGGTCACCCCGGCCGCCCCCAGTATCCCGCACCCGCCGGCGGCCGCACCGCCGCGCCCGCCCCCCGGACGCGCGGAAGGGGCCCGCGGCTGCGGGCCCCTTCCGGTCGCGTCGGGTCAGCGGCTGGTGTAGTTCGGCGCCTCGACGGTCATCTGGATGTCGTGCGGGTGGCTCTCCTTGAGGCCCGCCGAGGTGATCCGGACGAACCGGCCCTTGCTCTCCATCTCGGCGATGGTGGCGGCACCGACGTAGCCCATGGTCTGGCGCAGCCCGCCGACCAGCTGGTGCAGCACGGCGGAGAGCGGGCCCCGGTAGGGCACCTGGCCCTCGATGCCCTCGGGGACGAGCTTGTCGTCCGAGGCGACCTCGGCCTGGAAGTAGCGGTCCTTGGAGTACGAGCGGCCCTGGCCGCGGGACTGCATGGCGCCCAGCGAGCCCATGCCGCGGTAGGACTTGAACTGCTTGCCGTTGATGAACTGCAGCTCGCCGGGGGACTCCTCGCAGCCGGCCAGCAGCGAGCCGAGCATCACGGTGTCGGCACCGGCGGCGAGCGCCTTGCCGATGTCGCCGGAGTACTGCAGGCCGCCGTCGCCGATGACCGGCACGCCGGCCGCCTGGCAGGCGAGGGCGGCCTCGTAGATCGCGGTGACCTGCGGGACGCCGATGCCGGCGACCACCCGGGTGGTGCAGATCGAGCCGGGGCCGACGCCGACCTTGACGCCGTCCACGCCGGCGTCGATCAGCGCCTGGGCGCCGTCGCGGGTGGCGACGTTGCCGCCGACCACGTCGACCTTGACGGCCGCCTTGATCTTCGCGATCCAGGCCAGCGCGTTGTGGCTGTGGCCGTGCGAGGTGTCGACGACCAGGAAGTCCACGCCCGCCTCGACCAGGGCCTGGGCCCGGTCGAACGCCTCGGCGCTGGCGCCGACGGCGGCGCCGACCAGCAGCCGGCCCTCGCTGTCCTTGGCGGCGTTCGGGTACTTCTCGGCCTTGACGAAGTCCTTGACGGTGATCAGGCCCTTGATCCGGCCCTCGTCGTCGACCAGCGGCAGCTTCTCGATCTTGTGGCGGCGGAGCAGCGCCACGGCGTCCTCGCCGGAGATGCCGACCTTGCCGGTGATCAGCGGCATCGGGGTCATGATCTCGCGGACCTGGCGGCGGCGGTCCGACTCGAACGCCATGTCGCGGTTGGTGACGATGCCGAGCAGCTTGCCGCTCTCGTCGGCGATCGGCACGCCGGAGATCCGGAACTTGGCACAGAGCGCGTCGGCCTCGGCGAGCGTGGTCTCGGGGCCGACCGTGATCGGGTCGGTGACCATGCCGGACTCGGAGCGCTTGACCAGGTCGACCTGGTTGGCCTGGTCCTCGACGGAGAGGTTGCGGTGCAGGACCCCGACGCCGCCCTGACGGGCCATCGCGATCGCCATCCGCGACTCGGTGACCTTGTCCATCGCCGCGGAGAGCAGCGGGATGTTGACGCGCACGTTCCGGGAGACCCGCGAGGAGGTGTCGACCTCGTTCGGCAGCACCTCGGAGGCCCCGGGCAGCAGCAGGACGTCGTCGTACGTCAGTCCGAGCATCGCGAACTTCTCGGGTACGCCTGCGGCGTTGTAAGACATTTCGGGGGTACCTTCCGTGGCCGGCCTAATCCGCTCACGCCCGAGGGTGGGGGCGCTGTCATCGCTCACTCGCTCGGACCGCCGAAAGCCGGGTGGCAACTGGAGGATCCTCCAGGGGAACCCCGTTCGCACCGTCGTAACTTTGGCGACCCGCCCAGGCGCCGATACCCCATGGTACTGGCACCCGCGAATGGGTCCTCGTGTGCCCTTGACAACACCCGCCGCCCGTTGCTCATTCCGGCCACCGGAGGCCGGAACCGGGCGGCCCCACGCGCCGGGGTCCCGCCGGCGTCGCGCCGGGGCAGACCCTAGGAGGACTCCTCCGCGAGCGCCCGCAGCCGGCTGAGCGCGCGGTGCTGGGCGACCCGGACGGCCCCCGGCGACATCCCGAGCACCTCACCGGTCTCCTCCGCCGAGAGCCCGGCGGCCACCCGCAGCAGCACCAGCTCGCGCTGCCGCGCCGGCAGGTTGGAGAGCAGTTCCTTGGCCCAGGCCGCGTCGCTGCTGAGCAGCGCCCGCTCCTCCGGGCCGAGCGCGTCGTCCGGCACCTCCGGCAGGTCGTCCTGCGGGATCACGGTCGAGCCGGGCCCGCGCATCGCGGCCCGCTGCAGGTCGGCGATCTTGTGCGCGGCGATGCCGTAGACGAAGGCCTCGAACGGCCGGCCCTGGTCCTTGTACCGGGGCAGCGCGCAGAGCACCGCCACGCAGACCTCCTGGGCGATGTCGTCCACGTGGTGCCGGGCGCCGCCGGGCAGCCGGACCAGCCGGCCCCGGCAGTACCGCAGGGCCAGCGGGTGGACGTAGGCGAGCAGCGCGTCGATCGCCGGGCCCTCGCCGCGGACGGCGGCCGCGACCAGCTCGCCGACCAGCGGGGAACTGCCCGTGCCCAGCACCGGCGGCCGCCCCGCGACCGCGCCGGGCCGGCCGGCGCCCTGCGCCGCGTCGTCCCGCCGACCGGAATCCCGAAGTCCCGGATCCTGCCGCTCGGAATCCTGCCGCTCGGAGCCGTCCCGCTCGGAGTCCTCCCGGTCCGGGTCCGGCCGGTCGGAATCGCGCGGCTCGGCTCCCCGTCCGGCGGAACCGCGCCCCCCGGGACCGGCGGAGTCCGCGTGCGCCGTGCCGGACCCGGGCGCGGAAGGCTCGGCCTCCACCGGGTCAGCCTCGCCGGGAGCCCCGGTCACGTCGTCGCGCATCGGTCCATGGTGCCTGGTCGCGCGGGAAAACGCGGCACCGCGTCCGGAGTTGTGCACCGGAACGTTATGCGGTGCCGCACCGGTACGCACCACCGGCCCCTCCTGCACCGTGCCGCCTCCCGCCCCGCCACCGTCGGTGGCCCCGTCCGCCGCGCCGTCCACCGAGTCTCCTGCGGCCGTGTGGTTCGCCGCAGTTCCTGTCCGCTGGTCCCCGAGGTGCTCCACTCCTCCATGGTGCAACCTCGGGGCCGTAACGTCACACGCCTCTGCACGGGGAATCGTGAGCAGCGTGCCGGGACCGGCGGAGCCGCCGGCGGTCAGCGGACCAGACCCCAGCGGAAGCCCAGGGCCACCGCGTGCGCGCGGTCCGAGGCGCCGAGCTTCTTGAACAGGCGCCGGGCGTGGGTCTTGACGGTGTCCTCGGAGAGGAACAGCTCACGACCGATCTCGGCGTTGCTGCGTCCGTGGCTCATGCCTTCGAGCACCTGGATCTCACGCGCCGTCAGGGTCGGCGCGGCGCCCATGTCGGGACTGCGCAGCCGGCGCGGGGCGAGCCGCCACGTCGGGTCGGCGAGGGCCTGGGTGACGGTGGCCCGCAGTTCGGCGCGCGAGGCGTCCTTGTGCAGGTACCCCCGCGCACCCGCGGCCACCGCGAGGGCGACGCCGTCGAGGTCCTCGGCGACGGTGAGCATGATGATCCGGGCGCCCGGGTCGGCCGACAGCAGCCGCCGGACCGTCTCCACCCCGCCGAGGCCGGGCATCCGGACGTCCATCAGGACGAGATCGGAGCGGTCGGCCACCCAGCGGCGGAGGACCTCCTCCCCGTTCGTCGCGGTGGTGACCCGGTCGACACCGGGTACGGTCGCGACCGCGCGGCGAAGCGCCTCGCGGGCGAGCGGGGAATCGTCGCAAACGAGAACGGAAGTCATGACCGTCGTCCTCCGCAGCTGATCCGCGTCACGTTGAGCCTCCTGGCTGGTACGAACCTCTCCGACACGGCCTATCGGCGACAGACTCCGTGCTGATCGCCTGAGATTCCCCGCGATCGTTCCCGACGTCCGGCGCCCGCTAACCGCCTCCACACTTCCAACGACCGTCACTCGAATGAGTTACGGCCTTCAGGGCCATCTCCACCACTGTACGTGGCCGACTCGTTACCGATCAGCCGCATCGCGGTGCACACGCCGCACTTTTGCGCAGCTCGCGCGCGGTGGGCGTGCGACCCGCACGCCGATCCGGGCCCCAGTGCGCCCGTCGGCCACCCGATTGCCACGTCCGCGCCCGGCGACTGCCGCGTCGCCGGGCATGCCCACTTTGCCCGTTTTTATAGCTTTTGTATGGTCATTGACTGTTGTGCCACTCTGTGGGTGACTTGTCCATGGAGTGGCCGTAAGTCATATTTCCAGGTGTCCACACTGGCGCCGGACGCGCCCCGCCGTACCGCCCGTGCAATCCACCGGTGGCCGGCGCGCGGTCGACGAGCCTCTGAAGGGAATGAGCCATGGCAGATTTCTCCCGCCTCCCCGGCCCCAACGCGGACCTCTGGGACTGGCAGCTCTCCGCGGCCTGCCGCGGCGTGGACAGCTCGCTCTTCTTCCACCCCGAAGGGGAGCGCGGAGCCGCGCGCAGCTCACGCGAGGCGAGCGCCAAGGAGGTCTGCATGCGCTGCCCCGTCCGCACCGAGTGCGCGGCGCACGCACTGGCGGTCCGTGAGCCCTACGGCGTCTGGGGAGGCCTGACCGAGGACGAACGCGAGGAGCTGATGGGCCGCTCGCGCAACCGTCTGGTGGAGGTACCGCTCACCGCGCCGAGCGGCGCCCAGCAGTACCAGCAGTAACCGTCCGTGTCCGCCACGCCGAGAAGAAACGTTTCTTCTCGCGGTGGCGCATGCCCGGGACCCGCAAGCGCCCGGCGCTCGCCCGGTCGGCCCCACCCGGCCGCCGGTCGGCCCCGGTCAGCGCCCGGCGGCCGCCCCCGCCAGCCGCTCCAGCATCAGCGCCACCGCCGGCACCTCGGCGAGGTCCGGCAGGGTCAGCGCCACCACCTGCCGCACCGCCGGCGCCCCCGAGGCGGCGTGCACCGCCACCGTCTCCACCCCGTCCGGGCGCACCGACCGCAGCGCCAGCCCCGGCAGCACCGCCACCCCGAGCCCGGCGGCCACCAGGCCGACCACCGCGGGGTAGTCGTCGGTCGCGAAGTCGATCCGGGGCTCGAAGCCGGCCCCGGCGCAGAGCTCCACCAGGTGCCCCCGGCACTGCGGGCAGCCGGCGATCCACTGCTCCCCGGCCAGGTCGGCCAGCTCCACCGGCGCGCCCCGCCCGGCCAGCCGGTGCCCGGCGGGCAGCAGGCCGACCAGCGGGTCGTCCAGCAGCGGGGTGACCACCAGATCGGACCAGTCGGTGCCGGCGCTGAGCTGCTGGGCCTCCAGGTTGGCCTCGGCGCGGGCCTCGCGGGGCGTGCCGTGCGCGGGCGCGGACGCCGGCGCGGCGGAGGCGCCGGGCGCCTGCGGGTAGCGGAAAGCCAGCGCGACCTCGCACTCGCCGCCGCGCAGCATCGCCAGCGACTCCGGGGGCTCCGCCTCGACCAGCGACACGCGGACCCCCGGATGGCTGTCCCGCAGCCGGGCGACGGCCGGCGGCACCAGGGTGGAACTCGCGGTCGGGAAGGAGACCAGGCGCACCCGTCCGGCCCGCAGCCCGGCGATCGCCGCCACCTCCTCCTCGGCGGCGGAGAGCCCGGCGAGGATGCCGGTGGCGTGCTTGAGCAGCACCCGTCCGGCCTCGCTCAGCTGCATCCCGCGACCCGATCGGACCACCAGCGGGGTGTCCACGGACTTCTCCAGGGCCTTCATCTGCTGGCTGATGGCGGGCTGTGTGCACCCCAGCTCGCGGGCGGCGGCGGAGAAGGATCCGGTGCGGGCGACGGCACGCAGGACGCGCAGGTGGCGGGCCTCGATCATGCCCCAAAGATATAAGGAAATCTTTGCCATCTGCAAAATTCGCATGATAGTTGAAGAATGAAACTCGACCCCGGGAGGCGGACCGCGGCCGACACGCCGGAGGCCCGGCCGCACCCCCGAGGGGCGCGGACCGGGCCTCCGGTCACTGAACGGGTGTCAGTGGGAGTGGCCGTGGCCGCCGTGCGAGTGGCCGTGACCGCCGTCGGCCTCGTCCTCCTTCTTCTCCACCACGAGGGTCTCGGTGGTGAGGAGCAGGGAGGCGATGGAGGCGGCGTTCTCCAGGGCGGAACGGGTGACCTTGACCGGGTCGATGACGCCGGCCTTGACCAGGTCGCCGTACTCGCCGGTAGCGGCGTTGTAGCCCTGGCCCGGCTCCAGCTCGGAGACCTTGGAGGTGATGACGTAACCCTCCAGGCCCGCGTTCTGGGCGATCCAGCGCAGCGGCTCGTGCAGCGCCTTGCGGACGACCGCGACACCGGTGGCCTCGTCGCCGGTCAGGCCCAGGCCGTCGTTCAGCACCTTGGCGGCGTGGACCAGGGAGGCGCCACCACCGGCGACGATGCCCTCCTCGACCGCGGCGCGGGTCGCCGAGATGGCGTCCTCCAGGCGGTGCTTGCGCTCCTTCAGCTCCACCTCGGTGGCGGCACCGACGCGGATGACGCAGACGCCGCCGGCCAGCTTGGCCAGGCGCTCCTGCAGCTTCTCGCGGTCCCAGTCGGAGTCGGTGTTGGCGATCTCGCCCTTGATCTGGGCGACGCGGCCGGCCACGGCCTCCGTGTCACCGGCACCGTCGACGATGGTCGTCTCGTCCTTGGTGATGGTCACGCGGCGGGCGGTGCCCAGCACGTCCAGACCGGCCTGGTCGAGCTTGAGGCCGACCTCCTCGGAGATCACGGTGCCGCCGGTCAGGGTGGCCAGGTCGCCCAGGATCGCCTTGCGGCGGTCGCCGAAGCCCGGGGCCTTGACGGCCACGGCGTTGAAGATACCGCGGATCTTGTTCACCAGGAGGGTGGACAGCGCCTCGCCGTCGACGTCCTCGGCGATGATCAGCAGCGGGCGGGAGGTACCGCCCTGCACGACCTTCTCCAGCAGCGGCAGGAGCTCCTGGATGGAGGAGATCTTGCCCTGGTTGATCAGGATGTACGGGTCCTCCAGGACCGCCTCCTGCCGCTCCGCGTCGGTGACGAAGTACGGCGACAGGTAGCCCTTGTCGAACTGCATGCCCTCGGTGAAGTCCAGCTCCACGCCGAAGGTGTTCGACTCCTCGACGGTGATGACACCGTCCTTGCCGACCTTGTCGATCGCCTCGGCGATCAGCTCGCCGACCTGGGTGTCCTGCGCGGAGAGGGTCGCGACGGCGGCGACGTCGTCCTTGCCCTCGATCTCGCGGGCGATGGACAGCAGGTGCTCGGAGACGGCGGCGACGGCCTTGTCGATGCCCTTCTTCAGGGCGGCCGGGCCGGCACCGGCGGCGACGTTGCGCAGACCCTCGTTCACCAGGGCCTGGGCCAGCACGGTGGCGGTGGTGGTGCCGTCACCCGCGACGTCGTTGGTCTTGGTGGCGACCTCCTTGACGAGCTGCGCGCCAAGGTTCTCGTACGGGTCGTCGAGCTCGACCTCACGGGCGATGGTGACACCGTCGTTGGTGATGGTCGGAGCGCCGAACTTCTTGTCGATGACGACGTTGCGGCCCTTGGGGCCGATGGTCACCTTGACGGTGTCGGCCAGCTTGTTGACACCGCGCTCCAGCGAGCGGCGGGCGTCCTCGTCGAACTGCAGGATCTTCGCCATGTTCCCTATTCCCTCGGGGCTGCGGCCATCACGGCGGCCGCTCGACTACGTGAACCAACAACCACGCCCCGGGCCCCTGTCACTGGGACACGGATCCGGGGCGGGCCTGACGTCTTACTTCTCGATGATGGCGAGAACGTCGCGAGCCGACAGAACCAGGTACTCCTCGCCCTGGTACTTCACCTCGGTGCCGCCGTACTTCGAGTACAGGACGATGTCACCGACGGCGACGTCGAGCGGCAGACGCTGGCCGTCCTCGAAGCGGCCCGGGCCGACGGCCAGGACGACGCCCTCCTGGGGCTTCTCCTTGGCGGTGTCCGGGATAACCAGGCCGGAGGCCGTGGTGGTCTCGGCGTCGAGCGGCTGGACCACGATGCGGTCCTCGAGCGGCTTGATGGCAACCTTGCTGCTGGTGGTCACGTCCGAGCTCCCCTTCGGAGATTACGGGGTTTTCTAACGGGTAGGGGCGAACCTGCGCGTCTGCCGTCGCGGGGGTCAGACACGCGTCTTCGCGTTAGCACTCCCCCGGTGGGGAGTGCTAGGCACGACCATAGGCCGCGGTTAGCACTCAGTCAACCAGAGTGCCAACGACGCGCCTCCCGGACCCCGGTTCCGGATGAGTAGCCGTACTCATGTGCGACCCCGGCCCCCGACCGCACACTCGTCCCATGACCGCGACCCCCCTGACCGCGACCTCCCTTCGCACCGGCCCGTCCCTCCGCCGTGACCTGCTGCTGGCGCTCGCCACCCTCCCGCTGCTGGGAGCCGCCACCGCCCTGGTCGCCTTCGTCGCCTTCGCCCTGGCCATGGGCGCGGCGATGAGCGACGCCGGCGGAGTGGTCCTGTTCGTCGTCCTGGTCGGCGGCGCCCTCGCGCTCACGCCGCCCGTCGCGGTCGCGTGGCGCACCCGACGGGCCGGCTGGCGGCTGGTGCCGGTCGCCGCGCTGCTCTCGCCGCTCACCGCGCACTGGTGGTTCCAGCTGGTCTGACCGGCCGCGCTCCGGTCCGCCCGCCCCTGCGGCCCGCTCCGGTGCCGCCGCTCCGCCCGGCGCTCCCCCGGCGCCCCGACCGGCGAGAATGGCCCCGTGGAGACCGACAACCTGCAGCCCCTGCTGACCGACCGGGGCCAGGCCCTGCTCGCCGAACTGCGCGAGTTCGCGCCGGAGGACGAACTGGCGCTGGCCACCCGGCTGCGCAGGGAGCACCCGGCCGAACTGGTGTCCGCCGCCTTCGGACAGGCCCGGCTCAGGCAGCGCGCGCGGGCCAAGTTCGGCGCGGACGCCGACCTCATGTACTTCACGCCCAACGGCGTCGAGCAGTCCACCCGGCGCAGCGTCGCCGAGTGGCGGGCCCGCCGCTTCGCCGGTCTCGGCGTACGGCGGCTGGCCGACCTCTGCTGCGGGATCGGCGGCGACGTGCTGGCCCTGGCCCGGGCCGGGATCGAGGTGCTCGCCGTCGACAAGGACCCGGCCGCCTGCGCCGCCACCGCCGCCAACGCGGCCGCGCTGGGCCTGGCCGACCTGGTCGAGGTGCGCTGCGCGGACGTCGCCGACGTCGACGTCACCGGCTACGACGCGGTCTTCACCGACCCGGCCAGGCGCACCGCGCGCGGCCGGGTCTTCGACCCCGAGGCCTACGCCCCGCCGCTCTCCTGGGCGATCGAGGCCGGGCGGCGCACCCCCGTCGGCGCGCTCAAGGTGGCACCGGGCATCCCGCACGAGGCGGTGCCGTCCGACGCCGAGGCCGAGTGGGTCTCCGACCACGGCGACGTCAAGGAGGCGGTGCTCTGGTTCGGCACCCGGGCCGGCAGCCCGCACCGCGCCACCCTGCTCCCCCAGCAGGCCAGCCTGACCGGCGGCGACCTGCCCGACCCCCCGGCCGGCCCGGTCGGCCGGTACCTGTACGAGCCGGACGGCGCGGTGATCCGCGCCCACCTGGTCGCCGAGGTGGCCGGGCGGGTGAACGGCCGGCTGATCGACCCGAAGATCGCCTACGTCACGTCGGACGACCTGGTCGCGACCCCCTACGCGCACGCCTTCGAGCTGACCGACGTGCTGCCGTTCCACATCAAGAAGCTCAAGGCGCTGCTGCGCGAGCGGGGCGTCGGCACGGTGGTGATCAAGAAGCGCGGGATGGCGATCACCCCGGAGGACCTGCGCCGCCAGCTGAAGCCGTCCGGCCCGAACTCCGTCACGGTGATCCTCAGCCGGACCGACAACGGGCCGCTGATGATGCTGGGGCAGCCGGTCCGGGCCGACGGTCAGCCGGCGGGCGCCTCGATGTAGTCCTCCAGCCGGGCCACCGCGAAGCCCTGCTCCTGGATCCGCGCCAGCATCTCGCCGAACATCTGCGTCATCGTCTCGCCCTTGAGGTCCTTCGGACCCCGGAAGTGGGCGAGGACGATGTCGCCGGGCCGCAGCTTCCTGTCCGCCGCCTGGTACTGCATGTCGTGGATCTGCATCGACTCCCGCCAGAGCACGACGGCCTTCGGCCCGCACTGCCGCACCGCCCCGTTGAGCGCCGCCGTGTTGGCGCCGTCGCCGTACGGCGGGCGGAACAGCAGCGGCGCGGTGCCGTACTGCTGGGTGAGCGCGGCCTGGGCGTCGCAGATCTCCGCGCGCTGCTTCTCCGGCGTCACCTTGCTCAGCTGGGCGTGGTCCACGGTGTGGTTGTGGACGTGGTTGCCGAGCGCCTGGAGGCGCTTGAAGTAGCCGTAGTCGTCCTTGACGATGTCGCGGGTCAGGAACATCGAGACCGGCACCCTGAGGTCGGTCAGCATCTCGACGAACTTCGGGTCCTTCTCGGCACCGTCGTCGATGGTGACGAAGACGACCTTGTCGGTGGTCCGCACCTCGCTGAACACCGGGACCGGTCCGCTCCGCGGGAGCTTCACCGGCTTGTCGGCGGGCGCCGGCGGCGCGGGCGGCAGCGGCTTGAGGTTCCACTTCGCCCAGGCGGCCGCGTCCCCGGCGGCGGGCACCGGCACGGGGGCCGGCGTGGTCGCCGCGGGCTGCTGCGGCGCGGCGGAGGCGGCCGGGGCGGAGGTGCCGGGGCCGGCCGGGGAGGTGGCCGCCGCCGGCGGGTTGCCGCTCCCGCCGCCGCCGCACCCGGTGGCCGCCGCCAGCAGTGCCAGCGCCCCCACCGCGTACGCCGTCGTCCTGCCCCGCCCGTGCCTCTTCACCGCGCCACGCTCCCCGGTCCCGTCCAGCGATCTCGTCGCCATGCACGGTAACGGTCACGTGTTCGGTTCCCGGTCGGGCCTTCGAGCAGCCGATCGGCGGGGGTGGCCGCACCCGGCCTCCTCCTGCGGCGCTACTCCACGTGCTCGCTGGTGAAGGACCAGCGGTGCACCGGACGCCCCAGCAGCCCGGCCGGCGGCTCGGCCACGGGCACCGGCTCGCCGGTCCACCAGGTGATCAGCAGCACGCGCTCGCCGGGGGCGGCGAACAGCTCGGCGCGGACCAGCCCGGCCGAGCCGCGCAGCGCGGGCAGCGCGACCCCGCGGACCCAGGCGGAGAGCTCGGCGGCGCGCCCGTCGGCCGCCCGGGCCTCCCACATCGCGGCGGTGGTGGTCACTTCTGCGGCCCGGTCAGCGCGTCGTACGCCTGGCCGTGGACGTCACCGTGCGCGGCCGCGGCGCCGGGCACGTGGGTCTCGGTGACCGGCAGCGAGGAGTCGGCCGACAGGTCGAGGGAGGACGGCGCGCGGTCCCGCCAGACCATCTCGGCGCCGAGCGCGGCGACCATCGCGCCGTTGTCGGTGCACAGGCCCGGGCGGGGCACCCGGAGCCGGATGCCGGCCTTGTCGCAGCGCTGCTGGGCCATCTCGCGCAGCCGCGAGTTGGCCGCCACGCCGCCGCCGATCATCAGGTGCCCGACACCGCTGTCCTTGCACGCCTTGACCGCCTTGCGGGTCAGCACGTCGGTGACGGCCTCCTGGAAGGACGCCGCGACGTCCGCGACCGGCACGTCCTCGCCGGCCCGGCGCTTCGCCTCCACCCAGCGGGCGACGGCGGTCTTCAGACCGGAGAAGGAGAAGTCGTACTCGGGGTCCTTGGGGCCGGTCAGGCCGCGCGGGAAGGCGATCGCCTTGCGGTCGCCCTCGCGGGCGGTGCGGTCCACCACCGGGCCGCCGGGGAAGCCCAGGCCGAGCACCCGGGCGACCTTGTCGAAGGCCTCCCCGGCCGCGTCGTCGATGGTCGCGCCGAGCGGGCGGACGTCACTGGTGATGTCCTCGCTGAGCAGCAGCGAGGAGTGCCCGCCGGAGACCAGCAGGGCCATCGTCGGCGACGGCAGCCGGCCGTGCTCCAGCTGGTCCACGCAGATGTGCGAGGCGAGGTGGTTGACCCCGTACAGCGGCTTGTCGAGCGCCCACGCGTACGCCTTGGCGGCGCTCACGCCGACCAGCAGCGCGCCCGCCAGGCCCGGGCCGGCCGTGACGGCGATGCCGTCCAGGTCGCTGGCCTTGACGCCGGCGGTGTCCAGGGCGCGCCGGATGGTCGGGACCATCGCCTCCAGGTGCGCGCGGCTGGCGATCTCGGGGACGACGCCGCCGAACCGGGCGTGGTCGTTGACGCTGGAGGCGACCGCGTCGGCGAGCAGCGTGGTGCCGCGCACGATGCCGACGCCGGTCTCGTCGCAGGAGGTCTCGATACCGAGGACGAGCGGTTCGTCAGCCATGGCGGGTGTCCTTCTTCACATCCGGTCGCGGGAGGTCCGCGGGTTCGTCGAGATCGTCGCGGCCGTCGCGGCCGTCGGCCCCGTCCGGGTCGGCGAACCCGTCGAGGTCGGCGGGGTCGTCGCGGCCGTCGGCCCCGTCCGGGTCGGCGGGGTCCGCGGGGTCGTCACCGCCGCCGTGGTCGGCGGGGTCGTCGCGGTCGGCGAGGTCGAGGCGCATCACCAGCGCGTCGACGTTGGCGGGCTGGTAGTAGCCGCGCCGGATGCCGACCGGTTCGAACCCGAAGCGCTCGTACAGCCGCTGGGCGCGCGGGTTGTCCACCCGGACCTCCAGCAGCAGCTCGGCGCAGCCGCGCCGGGCCGCCTCCCGGACCAGGTCGGTGAGCAGGGCCGTGCCGAGGCCGGTCCCCTGGTGGCGCCCGTCGACGGCGATGGTCTGCACGTCGCCCTCGCCGGCCACCGCCATCAGTCCGGCGTAGCCGACGACGGCGCCGTCCGGGGTGGCGGCGACGGTGTAGTGACGGGTGCCGCCGGGGTGGGTCTCGGCCAGCTCCGACCAGTACATCCCGGTGGACCAGGCGTCCTCGGGGAACAGCTCCAGCTCCAGCTCCATCACCGGGGGGATGTCCCACCAGCGCATCGGACGGAGGGTGACGACCGGGAGGACGTCCACGACCGAGGTCCCCGGGGCGGGGCCGGTCGGGGCGGCGTCGGTGGGGGCGTCGGTCGGGGCGGGGCCGGTCGGGGCGGCGTCGGTGGCGCTCGGGCCGGTGGCGCTCGGGCCGGTCACGCCGGGAGCACCGCCTTGTAGCCGGCCGGCACCTGGGCGTCCGGACGGCGCAGGTAGAGCGGGGCGTTGGGCAGCAGCTCGCGTCCGGCGGCCAGCTCGGCGGCGGCGAAGCCGGCCAGCGCACCGGCCGAGACGTGCTCGGGGCCGTGCGCGCCGGGGAAGGCCTCCGGGTAGAGCAGCGCACCGGCGCCGACCGACCGCGGCAGCGGCGTCAGCTCGGCCGGGCGGTCCACCGCCGGGCCCACGGTCCGGCGGCCCTCGGCGTCGTACGAGGCCCAGTAGACCTCCTTGCGGCGCGCGTCGGTGGCCACCGTGAACGGCTCGCCGGCCGCCCCTTCGGCGCGGGCCTGGTGGGCGATCGCGTCCAGCGTGCAGACGCCGTGCACCGGGAGTCCGAGCGCGTGGCCGAGCGCGGCGGCGGTCACCAGGCCGACCCGCAGGCCGGTGTAGGGGCCCGGGCCGACGCCCACGGCGATGTCGGTCAGCCGGTGCTTGTCGACACCCGCCGCCCGCAGCACCTGGTCGATGGCGGGCAGCAGCAGTTCGCCGTGACGCCTGGCGTCGACCTGGTCGGTCTGGGCGAGGACCGCGGTGCCGTCGTGGACGGCGGCGGTGACGGCGGGGGTAGCGGTGTCGAACGCGAGCAGCAGCACGGGTCAAGGTTAGACCGGTCGGCGGGTGACCGGTCGGGCCGCCCGTCGCCGCCGGTCCGGCCGCCGGTCGCGGGCCCCGGTCCCGGCCGGGCGGGGGCCGCCGCACCGGTCCCGACCCGGGCATCTGCTCCGATCATCTGCTCCGCCCGATCGAAAACCCGCTCCGGTCCGGAACACACGTCCGGCACGATGCGGACCGGACGGACGAACCTGGCACGATGGGGCCGACGGTTTTGGGACGGCGGTGGGAGCAGCACGTGGCGAAGATGGGTCCTGGAGTGGTGGTCACGGGGCTGACCCTGGGGGCCCTGGCAGTGGTGAGCCTGCTGGCCTTCCAGGCCAACGGCGCGCAGGACCGGGCGGCCGCCGCGAGTCCGAGCACGAGCGCCGCGGCCTCGTCCAGCGGGCCGGCCGCCTCGGCCACCCCGACCGCCACGCCCACGCCGACCGTACCGGCGCTGCCCACCACCGGTGCGGGCACCGGGCTGCGGGTCGTCTACTCGGTCAGCGGCCACTACGTCTGGCTGGTCGACCCGAAGAAGACCCCGCAGGTGGTGGCCGCCTTCCCGGTCACTCCCGGCACGGTCGAGCCGGCCCCCGGCAGCTACCCCGTGTACAGCCGGACCCCGACCACCACCGGCACCGACGGCCGGCAGATCGAGCACGTGGTCCGCTTCGCGCAGCAGAACGGCGTGGTGTTCGGCTTCAGCGCCGCCGTCGACGGCGCGACCGGCACGCCGACCACCGACCCGAAGGCCAAGACCGGCGGCATCCGCAGCGGACGGCAGGAGGGCCAGCTGCTCTGGGACTTCGCGCCGAACGGCACCAAGGTGGTCGTGATCGCCTGACCGTGCCGCCGTCGGCCCCAGGGGGTCCGCACGGGCGGGGTCCAGGCGGGCGGGACTGCTCGACCGGGCTCCGTGCGGGCGGGGTCTACGCGGCGCGGGGTCTACGCGGCGCGGCGGGCCCGGTGTACGCGCGGATCCGCCGACTCTCCGGCGGATCCGCGAGCCGGGGCGTCCGTGGTTCCGCGGGCGTCCGCCGCCGCACACCGTTCCGGTGGGGTGGAGACCGCCTCCGCCGCGGCACAGGCGGCCAGCAGGGCCCGCATCGGCCCTCCCCGGTCACGGCGGGCGGGCTCTCCGGCCCCGGCACCGCGCGGCGCGCGCTCCGGGGCGGGGGTGGTGCTCGACATGGCGCCTCCCTAGTTAGGCAGACCTAACCGCAGCACCCATCCCACCACGCCCGGGACCCCGCCCGCAACATCTTCCCGACAGGCTGTCGGCAAGTCCGCGCGGGCCCGTCCCCGTCAGGCCAGCGCGGACAGCGCCACGCCGTCCCAGCGGCCGCCGATGCCGGTCAGCCTCACCTGGCGCGGATCCAGGTCGTCCTCCTCCGCGCCGGCCCCGATCGCCCGCTCGATCCGGACCTCCAGGCGGTCCTCGGAGAGCCGCTCGACCTTGCCCTCGCCCCACTCGACCACCACCACCGACTCGGGCAGCGAGACGTCCAGGTCGAGGTCCTCCATCTCGTCCAGATCCCCGCCCAGCCGGTACGCGTCCACGTGGACCAGCGCCGGACCGCCGACCAGCGACGGGTGCACCCGGGCGATCACGAAGGTCGGCGAGGTGACCGCCCCACGCACCTGGAGCCCCTCCCCCAGCCCCCGGGTCAGGGTGGTCTTCCCGGCCCCCAGCTCGCCCGAGAGCAGCACCAGGTCCCCCGGCCGCAGCAGCGCGGCCAGCTCCCGGCCGAGACGGCCCATCCGCTCGGGGGTGGCGACGGTGAGAGTGGCGTGCGAGCCCATGCGCGAATCAAGCCCTTCGGTCCGTACGGCGGCGCACCGACCGTCGGGCGCCCCCGCTACCGTGCCACATCCCCGGCCGTGCCCGCGCCGGGCCTTCCCCGCACCGGCGCCGACCCCCGCACCGACCCTGCGCCGGGCCCGCCCCGGGCCTGCCCCGGGCCCGCCACGACGCGCATCCTGACCGGTCTGCCCCGATGTGCCCGCCTTTGCTACCGTGCAGCCCGCTGACCAGCGGGGACCTGCTCCCAGGAAGCTCCCAGGAAGGCGCTACCGTCCTGGTTCCGAACCCCATTTTCCGGACCGCCGCGCGATCCCCCCGCGCACCGTCCGGATCCCCGTTCCCGGGCACGACCGCCCGTCCCCCTGATGAGGTCACTCCGATGAAGCTCCGTCGCGGTCTCGCGATACCCGCCGTCGCCGCCCTGGCTTCGGCCTCCGTCATCGCGTCCGCCCCGGCCGCCCCGGCCGCCCCCGCGGCCGGCACCGCCGTCGTCGCCGCCGCACAGGCCCCCTCCGAGCCGCAGGCGCCGCCGGTCCTGTCGTTCAAGAACTTCCCGGTCCGGGTCGTCGCCGGCGCCCCGGCCGTCGCCTTCAGCGCCGAGATCAGCAACACCTCCGGGCGCGACATGATCATCGAGCCGATGATGATGTTCGGATCCGCGCACAGCACGCTGACCGCCGGCCAGATCAAGCTCCAGTTCCAGGACGTCGACACCCACGCCTGGCGGGACGCCACGCAGTCGGTCACCGGCCTGCGCGCCGTGGTGCTCGACCTCGGCGAGCTGCTCTACCTGCCGAACGGCGAGTCGCTCACCCTCCAGCTCAAGCTGTCGCTGACCCGCGACGCGGTCATGGACGACGCCGTCGCCCAGCTGTCGATGTACTTCGACGACCCGGAGGAGGACCCGGCGGAGGGACCGAGCTGGGCCGTCGGGCCCAAGGGCAGCTTCGTCGTCATCGGCGCGGGTGAGGGGACGGCGAGCCCGTCCGCCTCCGCCAGCCCGTCCGTCGGCGCGACCGCGACCACGACCGCCACGCCCACCGGTACGCCGTCGGCCACCGCCACGGCGACCCCGTCGTCCACGGCGACCGCCACCGCCTCGCCGTCGGCCACCGCGACGGCCACGACCACGGCTACGGCCACGGCAACGCCGAGCGCCACGGGCACCCCGCCCGGCACGCCGTCGGCCACCGCCACGGCGACCCCGTCGTCCACGGCGACCGCGACCGCGACCGCCACCGCGACGAGCACCGCCAAGCCGAGCGCCACGGGCAGCCCGAGCGCCACGGCCTCCGCCTCGCCGTCAGCCGCCGCATCCGCCACCGTCGCGCCCAGCACCGGCACCGGCAACACGGGTGGCACCTCGCAGATCACCCTCCCCGACGCCGCCGCCCTCAAGCAGGCGACGGCGAACAAGCCCAGGCCCTCCGCCGAGGCGATCGCCAAGGCCAAGGCGAAGGCCGCCGACCGCCCGTCCGGCGGCAGCAACCTGGCCACCACCGGTGGCGGCGACGACACCACCGGCCTCGCGCTGATCGGCGGCGCGGTGCTGGCCGCCGGCATCGGTACGCTCGTCGTGCTGCGCCGCCGCAAGGGCGACGCGAGCGCCTGACGCCCCGCGCGCACCATGAACCGGTGGCCCGGCCCCTGCTGGTGAGGGGCCGGGCCACCACTTCTTTCCCGCCGGGTTCCGCCGGGTTCCGCCAGGGCCGACCGGGTACGCCGGGGCTGCCGCGCGGGCGCCCCGGGCGCCGTCCGGCGGCTACGCCGGTTCGCGCGGCGAGAGCGGGAGCGGGGCGGCCCCCCGGTAGGCGGCGGCCCGTTCCAGCAGGGTGACCAGCCACCGGTCGACGACGTCGGGGCGCTCCAGCATCACCAGGTGCCCCGCGTCCTCGACCAGGACCAGCTCGGCGCCGGGCAGCTGGCCGGCCATCACCTCGCCGTGGCCCGGCGGGGTCAGCAGGTCCTTCGTGCCGGTCAGCACCAGGGTGGGGACGCCGCGCAGGGCGCCCAACGCCTCGGTCTTCTCGTGCGCGGCGAAGACCGGGTAGAACTCCGCCACCACGTCGATCGGGGTCGCGTCCAGCAGCTGCTCGGCGAACCGGACCACCCCCGGGTCGACGTCCTTCCCCCCGAAGGAGAACCGCCGGTAGAGGACGGCGCTGACGTCCGCCCCCAGGCGGCGGGTCGCCTCGACCAGGTCGACCTGGCGGCCGAGCAGCCGCACCATGCCCGGCGCGACCTTCTTGAACAGCTTGGCGCCCGCCGCGGGCAGACCGAGTGTGACCGCGTCCCAGTTCCCCGCCAGGGTGCCGATCAGCGCGACCCCGGCGACCCGCTCGCGGAACAGCTCCGGGTGCTGGTCGGCCAGCGCCATCACCGTCATGCCACCCATCGAATGGCCGACCAGGACCAGCGGGCCGGTGGGCGCGACGGCGTCGATCACGGCCTTCAGGTCGCCGCCCAGCTGGTCGATGCTGGCCGGCTCACCGGCCAGGTAGGAGCGGGAGCGCTCCGAACGGCCGTGACTGCGCTGGTCCCAGAAGACCAGCCGCAGACCGGCGCGGAGCGCGGCGCGCTGGAAGTGCCAGCTGTCCTGGCTGAGGCAGTAGCCGTGGCAGAAGACCACGGTGAGCGGCTCCGGGCCGTCGTCCGACCGGCTGTCCGGCGCGGCGCCCGGCTGCCCGTCCGGCCAGCCGGTGCCGTCCAACTCCACGTACAGCTCGGTGCCGTCGGCGGCGGCCACCGTGCGGGGGCGTCCGCGCAGCGAGCCGTAGGGGGCCTTGGCGTCCAGTTCGGCGCGGGCCCGGCGGCGCATCGCCCGGCCGACCGTCAGCCGCTCGATCGCCACACCCGCCGCGGCACCGGCCGCGAGCACGCCGACCGAGATGCCGATCAGGCCCGCCCGGCTCACCCCGGAGGCGGTGCCGGACACCGCGTCCGCCGCCGCTTCTGCGGCCTTCCCGGCCGCCTTGGCCACCGACGCGACCGGGTCGGAGCCGGGCTGCCCGCTCATCCGAGCGGCTCCCCGTCCACCCCGCCGACGTAGCGGCGCGGCACCCGGGAGCCGATCCGGGTCACGATCTCGTAGGAGATGGTGCCGCAGGCGCGGCCCCAGTCCTCCGCGGTCGGCTCGCCACGGTCGCCGTTGCCGAACAGCAGCACCTCGTCGCCGACCGCCGGGGTGTCACCGCCGAGGTCGACGACGAACTGGTCCATCGCCACCCGGCCGGCCACCGTCCGCCACTTGCCGTCGATCTGCACCGGGCCGATGCCGCTCGCGTGCCGGGGGACACCGTCGCCGTAGCCCACCGGGACGAGGCCCAGCGTGGTCGGGCCGGGGGTGGTGTAGTGGTGGCCGTAGCTGACGCCGTGCCCGCCGGGCACGTGCTTGACCAGGGCCAGCCGGGCGGTCAGCGACATCACCGGACGCAGGCCGAAGTCGGACGGCGAACCGACCTCCGGGACGGGCGACAGCCCGTACATCGCCAGGCCGGTACGGACCATGTCGAAGTGTGACTGCGGGAGCAGCAGGGTGGCCGGCGAATTGGCCAGGTGACGGACCTCCGGACGCAGGCCCGCCGCCTCGGCGGTGACCAGCGCGGCGCGGTAGGCGTCCAGTTGGGCCTGGATCGACGGGTGACCGGGCTCGTCGGCGGCCGCGAAGTGCGACCAGACGCCGACCACGGTGAGCAGGCCGTCCAGCTCGGCGCGGCGGGCGGCGGCGACCAACTCGGGCCAGTCGTGCGGCTGGCAGCCGTTGCGGCCGAGGCCGGTGTCGGCCTTCAGGTGCACGCGGGCCGGGAGGCCGGTGGTGCGGACGGCGGCGAGCAGTTCGGTCAGCGCCCACTGGCCGCTGACCGAGATGTCGATGTCGGCGAGCAGCGCCTCCCGCCAGGGGCCGCCGGGGGTCCAGAGCCAGCAGAGGACGCGGGCCTGGTCGGGGCGGATGCCTGCGGCGCGCAGGGCGAGCGCCTCCTCCGGCGTCGCGGTGCCCAGCCAGCCGACACCTGCGGCGACCGCCTCCCGGGCACACCGGACCGCGCCGTGGCCGTAGGCGTCCGCCTTGACCGCGGCCATCACCGTGGCGCCGCCGATGCGCTCGCGCAGCGCGTCGAGGTTGCCGCGCAGGGCGGCCAGATCGATGGTCGCCTCGGCCCGCGCTCCTTCGGTGAGGGTGGCCGTAGCGATCGTGTTCGCAGTTGTCATCAGGGTCAGTCTCCCAGACGTCCCAGGGTCCTCGCCGAACGGCCCGTCGGCACGCCGTTCCGGGGCACCCCGCCGACCGGCCCGCACAACCCGTCACCCCTTTCCGGACGCTCACGAATCACCCCCCGGTTCCCCTGGCCCCCCACCGCCCGCCTCACCCGCCCCACCTCTCGGGGGGAATATGCAGACCGGTCTACTTACTGTCGACGACCCTGGACGGCTGGCTCCCGCACGCCCACGCCCGCACCGCACACCGCACAGGAAGTCGGCCGATCCGACTTCCTACTCCGCCGCTCGCCGCTCGCCGCTCGCCGCCCTGTCGTGCGCGCTGGCCTCTCAGAAATATGCAGACCGGTCTACTTACTCGACTCTGGGGTCCAAGGGTCGCGCACAGGAAGTCGGATCGGCCGACTTCCTGTGCAGCGCGGCGGAGCAGCGAGGGGGTGCCAAGGGCGGGTCTATGTAGACCGGTCGGTATATTCCCCGCGTCAGTCGCCCTGGCTCGGTGACGTCCGAACGTCACGCCAGGCGGCGGGGAGGGCGGCGGCCACCTGGAGGGCGGTGATGGGAGCGCCGGGCGCACCGGCGGCGCGACGGGCGGCCAGGCCGTGCAGGTACGCGGCCACTGTGGCGGCGTCCAGCGGGGAGAGCCCGGTGGACAGCAGTGAGCCGGCCAGGCCGGCGAGCACGTCGCCGCTCCCGGCGGTGGCCAGCCAGGAGCTGCCGGTCGGGTTGACGCGCACCCCGCCGCCCGGGTCGGCGACCACCGTGGTGGACCCCTTCAGCAGCACCGTCGCCCGGTACGCGGCGGCGAGTCGCCGGGCCGTGACCAGCCGGGTGGCGGCCAGCTCGTCGGCGGCCGGCGGCCGGACTCCGCCCCCCGCAGCAGCACCAACGCCCACGCCGTCACCAGCACCCGCCAGCAGGCGGGCCGCCTCACCCGTGTGCGGGGTGAGCAGCGTGGGCGCCGTCCGCCCGGCGAGCGCCTGCGGCCCGAGGCGGGCGAGCTCGGTCAGCCCGTCCGCGTCCACCAGCACCGGGACGTCACTCGCCAGCGCTTCCGAGAGCGCCCGCTCCGCCCCCTCGCCGCCGCCCGGTCCGACCACCCAGGCCTGCACCCGCCCCGCGCCGGCCGGCCCGCCCTCGGTGACCAGCGCCTCCGGGAACCGCCGCACCACCTCCTCGGCCGCCGTCCCCACGTACCGCACCGCACCCGCGCCCCCGTGCAGCGCCCCGGCCACCGCGAGCAGCGCCGCCCCGGGGTACCGCGCCGAACCGGCCGCCACCCCGACCACCCCGCGCCGGTACTTGTCGCTCTCCGCCCCCGGCACCGGCAGCAGTCCGGCCACGTCGGCGTGCTGCAGCGCCGCCACCTCGGCCGGCGGCAGCTCCAGGCCGATCCCCACCAGTTGCACCGCCCCCGCGTACGAGGCCCCCGGATCGATCAGCAGCCCCGGCTTGTACGTGCCGAAGCAGACCGTCACGTCCGCCCGCAGGGCCACGCCCGCCACCTCACCGGTGTCGGCGTCCACGCCGCTCGGTACGTCCACGGCCACCACCACGCCGTCCCGGCCGGCCCGCGCGTACGGCTGCGCCTCCGGGCGCAGCCCGCCGCGTCCGCCGATGCCGACGATGCCGTCGAGCACGAGGTCCGCGCGCGAGAAGTCGGCCAGTCCGACTTCCTGCTCCTGCACCACCCGCCCGCCCGCCGACCGCAGGGCCGCGAGGCCTCCGGTGTGGGTCCGCGAGGGCGCCAGCAGCACCGCCGCCACCCTGGCACCGCGCCGGGCCAGCGCCGCACCCGCGTAGAGGGCGTCACCCCCGTTGTCTCCGCTGCCCGCCAGCACCACCACCCGGCTGCCGTAGACCCGGCCGCGCCGTCGGGTCAGCAGCCGGGCGCAGGTCGCGGCGAGGCCTACGGCGGCCCGCTGCATCAGCGCGCCCTCCGGCAGCCCGGCCATCAGTTCGGCCTCGGCGGCCCGGACCTGGTCGACACGGTGAGCACTGCGCATGACGGGATCCCCCGGTCTTCGGCGACGGATGGCGAGGACGGATGACGGAGTCGGCTGGCGACTGGACGGCTACCGCCGACGCTACGCGACCGACCTCCCCGCGGGGCCCGAGGCTTTGCGGCACACTTTCGAGTGACAACCACTTCGATCCCCCACCGGCTGCGCTCCACACACCTAACGTGTCGCTCGGCACGGACCAGCAGGAGGGAGAAGGGCCATGGTCGCCATGCCGGCAGTCGAGCGTCCGATGACCCAGGACAGCGTCCTCCAGGCATTCCTGGAGCTGGACACGCCGCCTGGATTCAAGGCCGAACTCATCGAAGGGGAGATCGTCGTGACCCCGCCACCGGGCGGATCGCACGAGACCGCGTTCTCGCTGCTCAACCGGCAGTTCATGCGGAAGGCCGAGAGCGAGTTCGACCTCTCGGGCAACAAGGGCCTGATCACACCCAAGGGCCGCTTCGTCCCGGACGGGACGGTGACCGGCGTCGGCCATTTCGAGAACGCCGACTCCTGGGCGAACACCGCCGGCGTCCTGCTGGTCTTCGAGATCACCTCCACCAATCCGGGCAAGGACCGCGGTCCCAAGCGCCACGGCTACGCGGCCGCCGGTGTCCCCTGCTACCTGCTGGTCGACCGGGGCGAGGGCAAGGTCACCCTCTTCACCGATCCGGAGAGCGAGGACTACACCGCCCACGTCCAGGTCGACTTCGGCAAGCCGATCGACCTGCCCGCGCCGTTCTCGTTCACCCTGGACACGGCTCCTCTGAAGTAACCCTGAAGTAGCCCTGAACCCGGAGCAGCGCCGACGCGCGAGCGGCCCCCGCCCCAGCGGCACCCGTCCCAGCGGCCCCCGGCCCGGCGCCCCCCGGACGGCAAGGTGCCCCCGCGGGAGGACGCAGCCACCACGGGGGCACCGAACGGACGGAACGGCCCGGCTACTCGACGGTCACCGACTTCGCCAGGTTGCGCGGCTGGTCGACCTCGTGGCCCTTGGCCGTGGCCAGCTCGCACGCGAAGACCTGCAGCGGCACGGTGGAGACCAGCGGCTGCAGCAGCGTCGGCGTGACCGGGATGCGGATCAGGTGGTCCGCGTACGGGACGACCGCCTCGTCGCCCTCCTCCGCGATGACGATCGTGCGGGCGCCGCGGGCCCGGATCTCCTGGATGTTGGAGACGATCTTGTCGTGCAGGATCGACCGCCCGCGCGGCGAGGGCACGACCACCACGACCGGCAGCCCCTCCTCGATCAGCGCGATCGGCCCGTGCTTCAGCTCGCCCGCCGCGAAGCCCTCGGCGTGCATGTAGGCGAGCTCCTTGAGCTTGAGCGCGCCCTCCAGGGCCACCGGGAAGCCCACGTGCCGGCCGAGGAACAGCACCGAGCGCGCGTCGGCCAGCGAGCGGGCCAGCTCGCGCACCGGCTCCATGGTCTCCAGCACCTGCTCGACCTGGCGCGGGGCGTCGCCCAGCTCCTTGATGACGGCGAGGATCTCGTCGCCCCACTTGGTGCCGCGCACCTGGCCGAGGTAGAGCGCGACCAGGTAGCAGGCGACCAGCTGGGTCAGGAACGCCTTGGTGGAGGCGACCGCGACCTCGGGCCCGGCGTGCGTGTACAGCACCGCGTCCGACTCGCGCGGGATGGTGGAGCCGTTGGTGTTGCAGATCGCCAGCACCTTGGCGCCCTGCTCGCGCGCGTGCCGCAGCGCCATCAGGGTGTCCATGGTCTCGCCGGACTGCGAGATCGCGATGACCAGCGTGCCCGGGCCCATGATCGGGTCGCGGTAGCGGAACTCGGACGCGACCTCCACCTCGCAGGGGATCCGGGTCCAGTGCTCGATCGCGTACTTGGCGATCATGCCCGCGTGGAAGGCGGTGCCGCAGGCGACGATGACGACCTTGTCGACCGACCGCAGGTCGGCGTCGGAGATCCGCAGCTCGTCGAGGGTGAGCCGGCCGTCGGCGCCGATCCGGCCCAGCAGGGTGTCGGCGACGGCCTTCGGCTGCTCGGCGATCTCCTTGAGCATGAAGTAGTCGTAGCCGCCCTTCTCGGCGGCGGAGGCGTCCCAGTCGACGTGGTACTCGCGCACGTCGGCCGGGGTGCCGTCGAAGTTGGTGACCGTCACCGCGTCGCGGC
This sequence comes from Kitasatospora sp. NPDC042419, assembly GCF_056437345.1. Lineage (NCBI taxonomy): Bacteria > Bacillati > Actinomycetota > Actinomycetes > Kitasatosporales > Streptomycetaceae > Kitasatospora > Kitasatospora sp. NPDC042419. The sequence goes on along the minus strand of NZ_JBWKAW010000002.1, from coordinate 543,434 downwards.
GCAGCTCGACGACCTGGTCCTGGCCCAGCTCGATCGCCTCGCGGGTGTGCGCGATGAACGCGGCGACGTCGGAGGCGAGGAAGTTCTCGCCCTCGCCGCGCCCGACCACCAGCGGCGAGTTGCGGCGGGCGCCGACGACCACGTCGGGGGCGTCCGCGTGCACGGCGACGAGGGTGAAGGCGCCGTCGAGGCGGCGGCAGACCGCCCGCATGGCCTCGGCCAGGTCGCCGTCGTACAGCTCGCCGAGCAGGTGGGCGACGACCTCGGTGTCGGTCTCCGAGCGCAGCGTGTGGCCGCGCTCGGCCAGCTCGGCGCGGAGCTGGGCGAAGTTCTCGATGATGCCGTTGTGGACCACGGCCACCCGGACGGCGTCGTCCAGGTGGGGGTGGGCGTTGGCATCGGTCGGGCCGCCGTGGGTGGCCCAACGGGTGTGGCCGATGCCGGTGGTGCCGCCGGGAAGAGGGGTCTCGGCGAGCGACTTCTCCAGGTTGGCGAGCTTTCCGGCCCGCTTGTCGGTGGCGAGGCTCCACTGCCCGTCGGAGCCCTGCACCTGCACCGCGACACCGGCGGAGTCGTAACCCCGGTACTCCAGTCGCTGCAGGCCTGCGATTACTACGTCAAGGGCGGGCTGGGAGCCCACGTATCCAACAATTCCGCACATGCGTGCCAGCATAAGGGCGCACCGAACGCCCCATTCGCGCGGTTCGCCCACAGCGCGTGACCGACACCACAACCGCCGCGAACGGCGCTACGGCTCACAATGGAGCATGTGCTGACCGAACTCTGTACGCGGGGCGCCACTACGCCCGGCCCGTCGCCGTCCCCCTACGTGGACCTCAGCCGGGCCGAGTGGAGCGCACTGCGCGAGCGTACGCCGCTGCCGCTGACCGCGCAGGAGGTGGAACGGCTGCGCGGCCTCGGCACCGCGCTCGACCTGGACGAGGTCCGCGACGTCTACCTACCGCTGTCCAGACTGCTGAACCTCTACATCCACGCCACGCACGAGCTGCGCGGCGCGCTGGGCACGTTCCTGGACACCGGGGACACCGAGCGCACCCGCACCCCGTTCATCATCGGCGTGGCCGGCTCGGTCGCGGTCGGCAAGTCCACCACCGCCCGCCTGCTGCAGGCGCTGCTGGCCCGCTGGCCGGAGCACCCCCGGGTCGAGCTGGTCACCACGGACGGGTTCCTGCTGCCCAACGCCGAGCTGCGCCGGCGCGGTCTGATGGCCCGCAAGGGGTTCCCCGAGTCGTACGACCGCCGGGCGCTGATGCGGTTCGTCGCGGACGTGAAGGCCGGCAAGGAGAGGGTCTCCGCCCCGGTCTACTCGCACCTGGTGTACGACATCGTGCCCGGGGAGCGGCTCACGGTGGAGCGTCCGGACATCCTGATCGTCGAGGGGCTGAACGTGCTCCAGCCGGCGCTGCCCGGCAACGACGGCCGGACCAGGCTCGCGGTGGCCGACTACTTCGACTTCTCGATCTACGTCGACGCCCGTACCGACGACATCGAGAGCTGGTACCTGGACCGGTTCCGCAAGCTGCGGCAGACGGCCTTCCAGGACCCGAACTCCTACTTCCGCCGGTTCACCGAGGTGCCGGAGGAGGAGGCGATGGAGTACGGCCGCCAGGTGTGGCGCACCATCAACAAGCCGAACCTGCTGGAGAACGTGCTGCCGACCCGCGGCCGGGCGACGCTGATCCTGCAGAAGGGCTCGGACCACAAGGTCCGCCGGGCGCTGCTGCGCAAGCTCTGAGGCCGCGCGCTCCGGGCCGGTCCCGGGAACGCCCGAGGGCCCCCGCTGCGGCGGGGGCCCTCGGCGTGTTCGGCGGGGCGGTCAGCCCAGGTACGCGGGGCCGTCAGCCCAGGTACGTCCGGACGGCCTCGGCGAGCCGCTCCGCGACGGCCTTGGACTGCGTCTCGTCGGCGGCCTCGACCATCACCCGGACCAGCGGCTCGGTGCCGGACGGCCGGAGCAGCACCCGGCCGGTGGAGCCGAGCTCGGCCTCGGCCGCGGCGACGGCGGCGGCGAGCTCCTCGCTGGTGTTCACCCGGCCCTTGTCGACGCCCTTGACGTTGATCAGCACCTGCGGCAGCCGGGTCATCACGGCGGCCAGGTCGGCCAGCGGCTGCTTGGTGGCGGCCAGCCGGGCGCCGAGCATCAGGCCGGTCAGCGTGCCGTCGCCGGTGGTCGCGTGGTCCAGCAGGATGACGTGGCCGGACTGCTCGCCGCCCAGGGCGAAGCCGTGCTGCTTCATCGCCTCCAGGACGTACCGGTCGCCGACGGCGGTCTCGACCAGGTCGATGCCCTCGCGCTCCATCGCCAGCTTGAAGCCCAGGTTGGACATCACGGTGGCGACGGTGGTGTTGCGGCGCAGCGTTCCGGCCTCCTTCATGGCGACCGCGAGGATCGCGATGATCTGGTCGCCGTCGACCTCGTTGCCGTCCGCGTCGGCGGCCAGGCAGCGGTCGGCGTCGCCGTCGAGGGCGATCCCGAGGTCCGCCTGGTACTCGCGCATGGCGGTGCGCAGCCGGTCCAGGTGGGTCGAGCCGACGCCGTCGTTGATGTTGAGGCCGGTGGGCTCGGCGCCCAGGGTGTGGACGACCTCGGCGCCGGCCCGGGCGAAGGCCTCGGGGGCGACGTACGCGGCCGCGCCGTGCGCGCCGTCGATGACGACCCGGATGCCGTCCAGGCGGTTGGGCAGCACGCCGATCAGGTGGGCGACGTACTTGTCGAAGCCCTCGGTGTACTCGCGGACCCGGCCGACGGCGGCGCCGGTGGGGCGCTTCCACTCGTCGCTGCCGACGGAGTACGTCCGGTAGTGCGCCTCGATGGCGTCCTCGATCCGGTCGTCCAGCTTGTGGCCGCCGCGGGCGAGGAACTTGATGCCGTTGTCCGGCATGGCGTTGTGGCTGGCGGAGAGCATCACGCCGAAGTCGGCGCCGAGCGCGCCGGTGAGGTACGCCACGGCGGGGGTGGGCAGCACGCCGACCCGCAGTACGTCGACGCCCGCGCTGGCCAGGCCGGCGATGACCGCGGCCTCCAGGAACTCGCCCGAGGCGCGCGGATCGCGGCCGACCACCGCGACCGGCCGGTGGCCGTCGAAGGCCCCCGCCTCACCGAGCACGTGCGCCGCCGCGACCGACAGCCCGAGCGCGAGCTCGGCCGTCAGGCCCTCGTTGGCCACACCGCGTACGCCGTCCGTACCGAAGAGTCGTCCCACTGTCCCGTCCTCCATCGCCGCAATGCTTTGCAGTGAATCCGATCGAATCCCAGGCCTCCGCACAATGGCCGGGGAGCACGACGCCCCGGAGTACGCGAGGTACTCCGGGGCGTGAGAGCGCATCCGGGGGCGTACACCACCAGGGCGGTACGCACCCCCGGGGCGCGACTAGCGCTTGCTGTACTGCGGCGCCTTGCGGGCCTTCTTGAGACCGGCCTTCTTGCGCTCGACGGCACGCGCGTCACGCATCAGGAAGCCGGCCTTCTTCAGCGCGGCGCGGTTGTTGTCCACGTCGGCCTCGTTCAGGGCACGGGCGACGCCGAGGCGCAGCGCGTAGGCCTGGCCGGAGGTGCCGCCACCCGAGATGCGGGCGACGACGTCGTAACGGCCGTCGAGCTCAAGGAGCTTGAAGGGCTCGTTCACGGTCTGCTGGTGCACCTTGTTGGGGAAGTAGTTCTCCAGGGTGCGGCCGTTGATCTTCCACTGGCCGGTGCCGGGGACGATGCGCACGCGGGCGATCGCCTCCTTGCGACGGCCGAGGCCGGCGCCGGGGACGGCCTCGCCGAAGCGGCCGGCCAGGGACTCGGAGGTGTAGCTCTCCTCGGAGGTGTACTCGCCCTCGACGACGGTCTCGTCGAAGTCGACCTCAAGGGTTTCGGTGGTCTCGGCCACGGGGTTCCTCAGCTCTTTTCAGTGTTGGGGGGCTTGGTGGCCGGAGTTACTGCGCGACCTGGGTGATCTCGAACGGCACCGGCTGCTGGGCAGCGTGCGGGTGCTGGTCGCCCGAGTAGACCTTCAGCTTCGAGAGCATCTGGCGGCCCAGGCTGTTCTTGGGGACCATGCCCTTGATGGCCTTCTCGACGGCCTTCTCCGGGTTGTTCGCCAGGAGGTCGTCGTAGCGGACCGAGCGGAGACCGCCCGGGAAGCCGCTGTGGCGGTACGCCAGCTTCTGGGTCTTCTTGTTACCCGACAGGTGCACCTTGTCCGCGTTGATGATGATGACGAAGTCACCGGTGTCAACGTGCGGCGCGTAGATCGCCTTGTGCTTACCCCGGAGGAGGTTGGCGGCCTGGGAGGCCAGGCGGCCGAGCACGACGTCGGTCGCGTCGATGACGTGCCACTGACGCTGGACGTCGCCGGGCTTGGGGCTGTACGTACGCACGGTCGTAGCCTCTGCTTTTCAGTGAGTGAGTCCTGACAGGAGCACCCGGTCGAGGGCATCAGCCTGGCCGCCTTGGACGCAATTCAAGGGGGGCCGCTGGGTGGTCGACCTGATATCTCCGGCGTACCGACCTCTCACGTGAGATAGAGCGAGCCAATACGCACATCAAGCGCCCAGGCTACCGGGCCCACCGGGGAGGGTCAAAATCCGCCCGCCGGAGCCCCGGCCCGGACGACCCCGATCAGCCCCGATCAGAGGTGATCGAGGTCCGGTCGGCCCCGGAACCGAACCGGTCGCCACGGGCCGCCGGCCGTCGCCACCGGTCCGCGCCGACCGCGGCCGGCCGCGGCCCGACCACGACCGGCCGGACCGGATCCGCCCTGGTCAGCGGTCCCGCTCGACCCGGGTGACGTCCCAGACGGGCTCCGCAGACTCGTAGACGCGACCGTCCGCGCCGAACACCAGGAAGCGGTCCAGGGACCGGGCGAACCAGCGGTCGTGCGTGACGCAGAGCACGGTGCCGTCGAAGGCCTCCAGCCCCGCCTGCAGCGCCTCCGCGCTCTCCAGGTCCAGGTTGTCGGTCGGCTCGTCGAGCAGCAGCGCCGTCACCCCGGAGAGCTCCAGCTTGAGGATCATCAGCCGGGCCTGCTGCCCGCCGGAGAGCGACTCGAACTTCTGCTCCTCCTGCCGGTCCAGCTCGTAGCGGCGCAGCACGCCCATCGCGGCGCCGCGGCTGAGCGCGTGCTCCTCCTCGACGATCGAGCGGACGGTGCGGCCGAGCAGCTCCGGGTGGGCGTGGGTCTGCCGGAAGTGGCCGGGCACCACCCGGGCGCCGAGCTTCCAGCCGCCGGAGTGCGCGACCGTCGCGTCCCCGGCGAGCAGCCGCAGGAAGTGCGACTTCCCGGAGCCGTTGGAGCCGAGGACCCCGATCCGCTCGCCGTAGAAGACCTCCAGGTCGAAGGGCTTCATCAGGCCGGTGAGCTCCAGCTGCTCCATGGTGAAGGCCCGCACGCCCGTCCGGCCGCCCTTGAGGCGCATGGTGATGTTCTGCTCGCGCGGCGGCTCCTCCGGGCGGCCCGCCTCCTCGAACTTCTTCAGCCGGGTCTGCGCGGCCGCGTAGCGGGTGGCCAGCGCGTGGCTGACGGAGGCGGCCTGGCGCAGGTTGACGACCAGCTTCTTGAGCTTGGCGTGCTCCTCGTCCCAGCGGCGGCCCAGCTCCTCGAAGCGGGCGAAGCGGTCCTTGCGGGCCTCGTGGAAGGAGTCGAACCCGCCGCCGTGGACCCAGACGCTGCTGCCGGCCGCGCCGGACTCGACGCTGATGATCTTCTCGGCGGTCCGCGAGAGCAGCTCACGGTCGTGCGAGATGTAGAGCACGGTCTTCGGGGTGGCCTTGATGGCCTCCTCCAGCCAGCGCTTGCCGGGGACGTCCAGGTAGTTGTCCGGCTCGTCCAGCAGCAGCACCTCCTCGGGGCCGCGCAGCAGCGCCTCCAGGACGAGGCGCTTCTGCTCGCCGCCGGAGAGCGTGTTGAGGCCGCGCCACTGGGCCTTGTCGAACGGCACGCCGAGGGCGGCCATGGTGCAGACGTCCCAGTCGGTCTCGTAGTCGTAGCCGCCGACGTCGGCCCAGTCGGAGAGCGCCTGGGCGTACGCCATCTGCGTCTTCTCGTCGTCCTGGGCGATCATCGCCAGCTCGGCGGCGTCGACCGCGCGGGCCGCGACGGCGATCCGCGCGGGGGCGACCGAGACCAGCAGGTCCCGGACGGAGGCGTCGGCGGGCAGCGGGGCCGGACCCTGCCGCTCCTCGTCCTCCTGCTTGCCCTCGCGGCCGGTGGTGCCGACGAACTGGCGCATCACGCCGAGGCCGCCGCTGATCGTCACCGAGCCGCCGTGCGGCTGGAGGTCGCCCGCGATCATGCGCAGCAGGGTGGTCTTGCCGGCGCCGTTGGCGCCGACCAGGGCGACCGCGGTGCCCTCGCCGACCCGGAAGGACGCGTCGTCGAACAGCACCCGCCCGTCCGGCAGGTAGTACTCAAGGTGCGAAATCTCGACGTGTCCCATGGGGACGATTCTCCCAAGCCCTCGCCCAGGACCAAAACGGATTACCCGACCGCCGGCTGTCCCGGCAGCGTGCGCATCCGGCGGGCCGCACGGTTGCGCTCGGCGAGCAGCTCGTCCGGCGGGTAGCCGACCTCCTCCAGGGTCAGCCCGTACGGCCGGATCACGTTGACGGCCGAGTTGCGGACCCCGCCCGCCAGCACCTCGCCGGGGAACTCCACCGGCCGGTGCCCGTCGCCGACCAGCAGCATCGCACCGACCAGGGCCCGCACCATGTTGTGGCAGAAGGCGTCGGCCCGGACGGTGGCCACCGCGAGCGAGCCCTCCTGCGCGGCGTAGGTGTCCACCGGGACGCGGTCCCAGCGCAGCTCCAGCAGGGTGCGGATGGTGGTGGCGCCCTCGCGCTTCTTGCAGTACGCGGCGAAGTCGTGCTCGCCGAGCAGCAGTTCGGCGGCGGCGTTCATCCGGTCGACGTCGAGGGGCCGGTCGTGCCAGAGCACGTGCCCGCGCAGCAGCGGGTCGACCCCGCCGGGGTGGTCGGCGACCCGGTAGGCGTAGCGGCGCCAGATCGCCGAGAAGCGGGCGTCGAAGCCCGCGGGGGCCTCGCTCACCCGGTAGATCCGGACGTCGCCGGGGAGGCGCCCGGCCAGCCGGCGGAGCAGCTTCCCGCCGTGCTGCGCCCACAGCTCGTCCGGCAGGTCGACGTGGGCGACCTGGCCCCGGGCGTGCACGCCGGCGTCCGTGCGGCCGGCCACGGTCAGGGGGAAGTGCTCCTGGCTGCGGGTGACGATCTGCAGCGCGGTCTCGATCTCCTCCTGGACGGTGCGGCGGCCGCCGCGCTGGCGGGCCCAGCCGGAGAACTCGGCGCCCTGGTAGGCGAGGTCGAGCCGGATCCGGACGTACCCGTCGGCGGGGCCGTCCTTGACCGGCGGCCGCTCGGCGCAATCGTTGACCACTGCTTCTCTCCCAGAGGGGTCCCAGACAGAAAGGAACGGGCCCGCTCCCCCACGGAGGGGGGAACGGGCCCGCACTACACCGGAAGGTGTCAGGCCTGCTCGGCAGCCTCGGCCTCGTCGGCCTTGGTCGCCTCGACCTTGGCCTCGGCCTCCTTGACGGCGCGCTTGGTGGCGCCCTCGGCCTCGCCGACGGCGGTCTGCGCGACGGTCAGCGCCTCGACCAGCTCGATCACGGCCATCGGCGCGTTGTCGCCGCGGCGACCGCCGATCTTGGTGATGCGGGTGTAGCCACCCGGGCGGTTCTCGTAGCGCGGCGCGATCTCGGTGAAGAGGGTGTGCAGCACCGAGATGTCGGTGATGGTCTTGCGCACCAGGCGACGGTTGTGGATGTCGCCCTTCTTCGCCTTGGTGATCAGCTTCTCCGCCAGCGGGCGCAGGCGGCGGGCCTTGGCCTCGGTGGTGGTGATGCGGCCGTACTGGAACAGCTCACGGGCCAGACCGGCGAGCAGCAGGGGCTCGTGGTGCGGGCCGCCGCCGAGGCGGGCACCCTTGGTGGGACGCGGCATGGAATTACTCCTCGAATCTCCGACTGCGGCCGTACCAGGTACCGCAGCGGGCGTACGGGCACGGTGCCCGTACGGCTTTCACTGACCCGCCGGAACGGCCGCCGGAGCGGCCGTTCCCACGGTCAAACTCTTAGTACTGCTCGGTCTCCGCGTAACCCGCGTCGTCCAGGTCGTCGGCGCCGAAGGCGTCGGCAGCGGCGGTCGGGTCGAACCCGGGCGGGCTGTCCTTGAGGGCCAGGCCCATGCCGGCCAGCTTCGCCTTGACCTCGTCGATCGACTTCGCACCGAAGTTGCGGATGTCGAGCAGGTCGGCCTCGGAGCGGGCGACGAGCTCACCCACGGTGTGGATGCCCTCGCGCTTGAGGCAGTTGTAGGAGCGGACGGTGAGCTCCAGCTCCTCGATCGGCAGCGCCAGGTCGGCGGCCAGGGCGGCGTCCGTGGGGGACGGGCCCATGTCGATGCCCTCGGCGTCGATGTTCAGCTCGCGGGCGAGGCCGAACAGCTCGACCAGGGTCTTGCCGGCCGAGGCCATGGCGTCGCGCGGACGCATGGCGGGCTTGGTCTCGACGTCGACGATCAGCTTGTCGAAGTCGGTCCGCTGCTCGACACGGGTGGCCTCGACCTTGTAGGTGACCTTCAGCACGGGGCTGTAGATCGAGTCGACCGGGATGCGGCCGATCTCCTGGCCGGAAGCCTTGTTCTGCACGGCGGAGACGTAGCCGCGACCGCGCTCGACGGTCAGCTCCATCTCCAGCTTGCCCTTGCCGTTCAGCGTCGCGAGGACCAGCTCGGGGTTGTGCACCTCGACACCGGCCGGCGGGGCGATGTCGGCGGCGGTGACCACACCCGGGCCCTGCTTGCGCAGGTACATCACGACCGGCTCGTCGTGCTCCGAGGAGACGACCAGCTGCTTGATGTTGAGGATGAGGTCGGTGACGTCCTCCTTGACGCCCGGCACGGTGGTGAACTCGTGCAGGACGCCGTCGACGCGGATGCTGGTGACAGCGGCACCCGGGATCGAGGACAGGAGGGTGCGGCGGAGCGAGTTGCCGAGGGTGTAGCCGAAGCCCGGCTCCAGCGGCTCGATCACGAACCGCGAGCGGAATTCGTCGACGACCTCTTCGGTCAGCGAGGGGCGCTGAGCGATCAGCATGTTTTCAGATCCTCCAGTGGTCTTCGGCACCCACTATTTGATGCCGAACAGAACCAGCGTACGGGGTCCCGCGCGGTGAGTGTCACCGCGCGGGACCCCGCACGTGGTTTACAGCAAGTACCCGGCGTGACCGGAGTCTCCCCCGAGGGGGAAACGGGTCAGACGCGGCGGCGCTTCGGCGGGCGGCAGCCGTTGTGCGGGGTGGGGGTGACGTCCTGGATCGAGCCGACCTCCAGGCCGGTGGCCTGGAGCGAACGGATCGCGGTCTCGCGGCCGGAGCCCGGACCCTTCACGAAGACGTCGACCTTGCGCATGCCGTGCTCCTGCGCGCGACGGGCAGCGGCCTCGGCGGCCATCTGCGCGGCGAACGGGGTGGACTTGCGCGAGCCCTTGAAGCCGACGTGGCCGGCGGAGGCCCAGGAGATCACGTTGCCCGAGGGGTCGGTGATCGAAACGATGGTGTTGTTGAACGTGCTCTTGATGTGCGCGTGGCCGTGAGCGACGTTCTTCTTTTCCTTGCGGCGGATCTTCTTCGCGCCGGCAGCCTGACGACCCTTGGGGGGCATAAGTCTGTTCTCCTACTGAGGTGGTCGGTCCGCTGACCCGCGGGCCGGAGGGATGTCCGGTTACGGGACGGACTACTTCTTGCCCGGCTTCTTCTTGCCGGCGATCGCGCGACGCGGGCCCTTGCGGGTACGCGCGTTGGTGTGGGTGCGCTGGCCGCGGACCGGCAGGCCGCGGCGGTGACGCAGACCCTCGTAGCAGCCGATCTCGACCTTGCGGCGGATGTCGGCCTGCACCTCACGGCGGAGGTCACCCTCGACCGTGTAGTTGGCGTCGATGTACTGGCCCAGCTTGACGAGGTCTTCCTCGGTGATGTCGCGAACGCGGACATCCGGGTTGACACCGGTCTCGGCCAGGGTCTGCTGGGCGCGGGTACGGCCGATGCCGTACACGTAGGTAAGGGCGATCTCGATCCGCTTCTCACGGGGGAGATCAACGCCGGCGAGGCGTGCCATTCATGGCTCCTGTGGTTCTTCAGAGGTCTCGCGTGCTACCTACTCCTTCGCCTCTCGACGATGGAGCCCCGGCCTCTGACCGGGGGTGGCAGTCCGTCCTCGAACGGACGGATCGGGTAGCCCGCTTATGACGTTTTCGCGTCGCGCGAAGTACTACGAGAAATGCTGGGGGGAACTGATCAGCCCTGGCGCTGCTTGTGGCGCAGGTTGTCGCAGATCACCATGACCCGGCCGTGACGGCGGATCACCTTGCACTTGTCGCAGATCTTCTTGACGCTCGGCTTGACCTTCATGTTCAGGTTCTCCGGGTCTAGATCTGACGTTATTACTTGTAGCGGTAGACGATCCGGCCGCGCGTGAGGTCGTAGGGGCTGAGCTCCACCACGACCCGGTCGTCCGGCAGGATGCGGATGTAGTGCATGCGCATCTTGCCACTGATGTGCGCGAGGACCTTGTGACCGTTCTGCAGCTCGACCTTGAACATCGCGTTCGGAAGAGACTCGATCACGGTGCCCTCGATCTCAATGGCGCCTTGCTTCTTAGCCATGAACTGCGAGATCCACCTTCCGGGACCGGCTACCGTATGCGGAACGCTCGTGCGAACCTGGGTCCACCCCGACCCCCGGAGGGGAAGAGGGCGCGCTGAAGCACGCTACGAGTGAGCCGACGGTCCATCCTACGCCAGCGGGCGGGGTGGACCAAAACCGGGGCTCCGGTCAGTGCTGGGCGACGACCCTCAGCGGCTCGACGTGGGCGGTGCAGGCGGAGCAGCGGCTGGCCGCCTCGGGGATCTCGGTCAGGCACTCCGGGCAGGGGCGCTTCGGGACCTTCGGCTTCTTGGGCATGTACCGGGCGGTGGCCTTGGTCACCGGCAGGACGACGCAGAAGTAGAGCACCGCGGCGGTCATCAGGAACGCGATCAGCACGTTCAGGAACTGGCCGTACGGGAAGGTGACCCCCGCGACCGTCGCCTTGTACGAGCTGAAGTCGCCGGCGGCGCCGACCACCACACCCACCAGCGGGGTGAGGAAGGCGGACACGAAGCCGGTCACCACACCGGTGAACGCGGCACCGATGACCACACCGACCGCCATGTCGACGACGTTGCCGCGCATCATGAAGTCGCGGAATCCCTTGAGCACTGCTCTCTCCTGCTCGATCGAGGCGGCCGGAGGCCGCTTGAAGCCCTGAACCCACTGCCAGCCGATAAAAATAGGACAAAAGCCCTGGAGGTCCAAACCTCCAGGGCTCTGATCCCTTGTCAGACGCGGCAGTCGGCCGCCCCGGCGGCGGCGTTCCGCCGCCCGGTCCGGGCTCCGGCGACTAGCCGAGCGGGTCCGGAGCTGCGGTGATGCCCAGCTTGGCCAGCTCGGCCTTCCCGCCGTCGAAGGCGGTCAGCACCAGCGGACCCTGCTCGGTCACGGCCACCGAGTGCTCCCAGTGCGAGGCCCAGGTGCCGTCGTTCGTCACGACGGTCCAGTCGTCCTCCAGCACGGTCGTGTGCGGGGTGCCGAGCGACACCATGGGCTCGATGGCCAGCACGGTGCCGGGGATCAGCTTGGGGCCCTTCCCGCGGCCGCGCTCGACGTAGTTCAGGACGTGCGGCTCCATGTGCATCGCGGTGCCGATGCCGTGGCCGCCGTAGCCCTCGGTGATGCCCCACTTGCCCTTCGGCGGCAGCGGCTGGCGGCGGATGAAGCCCTCGATCGCCTTGGAGACGTCGACCAGGCGGTTGCCCTTCTTCATCTGGGCGATGCCGGCCCACATCGAGCCCTCGGTGACGCGGCTCAGCATCTCCACCTCGGGCCGGACCTCGCCGACCGCCACGGAGATCGCCGAGTCGCCGTGCCAGCCGTCCAGGATGGCGCCGCAGTCGATCGAGATCAGGTCGCCCTCCTGCAGCACCCGGTCACCGGGGATGCCGTGCACGACCTCGTTGTTCACCGAGGCGCAGATCACACCGGGGAACCAGAGCCCGCCGTGGTGGGCACGGAAGTTGGACGTGGCGCCGTGGTCGGTGATGACCTTGTCCGCGATGTCGTTGAGCTCCTGGGTGGTAATCCCCGGGGCGACCGCCTCGCGGCACGCCTTGAGCGCCTCGGCGACGACCAGTCCGGCCGCCCGCATCTTCGCGATCTGCTCGGAGGTCTTGATCTCCACCATCTGGTCACGCCTTCCTTCGTTTCCCGCGCGGTCCTTGCCGGGCGGCCGTGCACTCGTTCCACCGTACGACGCCGCACGGCCGCGCTGCCCGGGACGGGCAACGCGGCCGTGGGTACGCCGCTGAAAATCTCAGCTGTCCTGCTTCAGCGCCTCGATCGCGCGGGCGGTGACCTCGTCCACCTTGCCGAGGGCCGGGATCGTCGCGATCAGGCCCTGCTGGCGGTAGTAGTCGATGATCGGCTCGGTCTCCGTGTGGTAGACCTCCAGCCGGGTCCGCACCTTGTCCTCGGTGTCGTCCGAGCGCTGGTACAGCTCGCCGCCGCACTCGTCGCAGACGCCCTCGGCCTTCGGCGGGTTGTAGTCCACGTGGAAGACGTGGCCACCGTCGTTGCGGCACAGGCGGCGGCCGGCGATGCGCCGGACCACCTCGTCCTCGGGGACCTCCAGGTCCAGCACACCGTCGAGCTTGATGCCCTGCTCGGTGAGGAACTCGTCCAGCGCCTTGGCCTGGCCCAGGTTGCGCGGGAAGCCGTCCAGCAGGAAGCCGGCGGCGGCGTCCTCCTGGAGCATCCGGTCCTTGGCCATCCCGATCGTGACCTCGTCCGGCACCAGCCGGCCCGCGTCCATGTAGCTCTTGGCCTCGACGCCGAGAGGCGTGCCCTGGCCGATGTTGGCGCGGAAGAGGTCGCCGGTGGAGATGTGGGGAATGGACAGGGTCTTGGCCAGGACGTGCGCCTGAGTACCCTTCCCTGCCCCGGGAGGCCCGACGAGGACGATACGCATCAGCGGAGGAACCCTTCGTAATTGCGCTGCTGGAGCTGGCTCTCGATCTGCTTCACAGTTTCGAGTCCGACGCCGACGACGATGAGCACGCTGGTGCCGCCGAACGGGAAGTTGGTCTGCTGTCCGAAGGCGACCAGGGCGATCATCGGGATCAACGCGATCAGGCCCAGGTAGAGCGAACCCGGCCACGTGATGCGGGTGAGCACGTAGTTCAGGTACTCGGCCGTCGGACGGCCGGCCCGGATACCCGGGATGAACCCACCATACTTCTTCATGTTGTCGGCAACTTCTTCGGGGTTGAAGGAGATGGCGACGTAGAAGAAGGCGAAGAAGACGATCAGCAGGAAGTACGTGGCCATGTAGACCGGGTGGTCACCGCGGACGAAGTGCTGGTTGATCCAGACCGCCCAGCCGGACTGGCTGTTGGTCAGCTGGACCACCAGAGCCGGGATGTACAGCAGCGACGAGGCGAAGATGACCGGGATGACGCCGGCCTGGTTCACCTTGAGGGGGATGTAGGTCGATGTGCCGCCGAACGCCCGGCGGCCGATCATCCGCTTCGCGTACTGGACCGGGATCCTCCGCTGCGCCTGCTCGACGAAGATGACGAGCATCACAACGATGACGCCGATCGCGATGACGGAGAGGAACTCGACCCAGCCGCCGCCGATGGTGCCGGAACCCTTGATGGCCCACATCGAGGTCGGGAACTGCGCGGCGATCGAGGTGAAGATCAGCAGCGACATGCCGTTGCCGATACCGCGGTCGGTGATCAGCTCGCCCAGCCACATGATCACCGTGGTGCCGGCGGTCATGGTCAGGACCATCACGGCGATCCGGAAGACCCCGGTGTCCGGCACGATCTGGTTGGCGTAGACGCAGCCGGAGAACAGCGCGCCGCTGGAGGCCGTCGCCACGATGCCGGTGCCCTGGAGCACCGCGAGCGCGATGGTCAGGTACCGGGTGTACTGCGTGATCTTCGCGGTGCCGGACTGGCCCTCCTTCTTGAGCGCCTCGAGTCGCGGGATCACGACCGTGAGGAGCTGAAGGATGATGCTCGCCGTGATGTACGGCATGATGCCGAGGGCGAAGATCGTCAGCTGGAGGAGCGCGCCACCGCTGAACAGGTTGACCAGTCCGAAGAGGCCGTTGTTCTTGGTCTCCTTGATACAGGCGTGAACCGCCTGGAAGTCCACCCCTGGGACAGGGATGTGCGAGCCCAGCCGGAACAGCACCATGATGCCCAGCGTGAACAGCAGCTTCTTGCGCAGGTCGGGCGTCTGGAACGCCCGCGCGAACGCACTGAGCACGGTGCCTCCTGCGCCTCCCGCGCGTCGTCGGCGGGAGGGTCGGTCCTGAATGGGGAGTTTGCGGTTCGGGCTCCCGTACAGACGGCACAGGCGAGCCTACGCGCAGCCTACAAGGGAACTCCACGGACTCTAACAGTGCGCGGCCACTCGAAAGAAGCGCGTACCGCCCCTCCCCCACTCACGGGGTACGGGATGCCCGGTTTTGGCACACAAAAGAACGAGGGCGGATCAACCGGATCCGGACCCGCGGAAAACGGGGCGGCCGGAAATGGCGCGAGCCCCGCACCTCCCGGAGGAGGTGCGGGGCTCGCGTGGTCAGCGGGCTCAGACGAGCTCGGTGACGGTACCGCCGGCGGCGGTGATCTTCTCGGTGGCCGAGCCGGAGACGGCGTCGACCGTCACCTGCAGGGCGACCGAGATCTCGCCGGTGCCGAGCACCTTGACGAGGGAGTTCTTGCGAACCGCGCCCTTGGCGACCAGGTCCTCGACAGTGACCTCGCCACCCTGCGGGTAGAGCTCGGCCAGCTTGTCGAGGTTGACAACCTGGAACGTGATCTTGAACGGGTTCTTGAAGCCCTTCAGCTTCGGCAGGCGCATGTGGAGGGGCATCTGGCCACCCTCGAAGCGCTGCGGAACCTGGTAGCGGGCCTTGGTGCCCTTGGTACCACGACCGGCGGTCTTACCCTTGGAGCCTTCACCACGGCCGACACGGATCTTGTCGGTCTTGGCACCCGGGGCGGGACGCAGGTTGTGGATCTTGATCGGCGAGTCCGCCATGTCAGTCCACCTCCTCGACCGTGACGAGGTGACGCACGGTCTGGGCCATCCCGCGGATCTCGGGACGGTCCTCCTTGACGACCACATCGTGCATGCGCTTCAGACCCAGCGAGCGCAGCGTCTCGCGGTGGTTCTGCTTGCTGCCGATGTAGGACTTGGTCTGCGTGATCTTCAGGCGAGCCATCAGGCGCTCACCCCTGCAGCAGCCCGAGCACGCAGCAGACCGGCCGGAGCCACGTCCTCGAGCGGCAGGCCACGGCGGGCCGCGACCTCCTCGGGGCGCTGGATCTGCTTCAGCGCGGCAACCGTGGCGTGCACGATGTTGATCGCGTTGTCCGAGCCGAGCGACTTCGACAGGATGTCGTGAACGCCGGCGCACTCCAGGACGGCACGCACCGGGCCACCGGCGATAACGCCGGTACCGGGGGCGGCGGGCTTCAGCAGCACGACGCCGGCGGCCTTCTCGCCCTGAACGGGGTGCGCGATGGTGCCCTGGATACGGGGGACCTTGAAGAAGTTCTTCTTGGCCTCCTCAACACCCTTGGCGATGGCGGCCGGAACCTCCTTCGCCTTCCCGTAACCAACACCCACGGTGCCCTCGCCATCGCCCACCACGACCAGCGCGGTGAAGGAGAAACGACGACCACCCTTGACAACCTTGGCGACGCGGTTGATCGCGACGACGCGCTCGACGTAAGCGGTCTTCTCGACGGCGGGGGCGTTACCCCGGTCGTCACGCTTACGGTCGCGCCGCTCGCCACCGGTGCCGCCGCCGGCGCCGCTACCGCGGCGCTGGGGTCCAGCCATTGGAATTACCTCTCTCGATTACGTCCGTCGACTGAGCCGACGAGCGGCTTAGAAGTCGAGCCCGGCCTCGCGGGCCGCGTCCGCCAGGGCGGCGATGCGGCCGGCGTACCGGTTGCCCGCGCGGTCGAAGACGACCGACTCGATGCCGGCGGCCTTGGCGCGCTCGGCGACCAGGCTCCCGACCTTCTTGGCCAGCTCGGTCTTGTCGCCCTCGGCGCCCTTGATGGACACGTCGAGGGTGGACGCCGACGCCAGGGTGTGACCCTGCGCGTCGTCGATGACCTGGGCGACCATGTGACGGTTCGAACGCGTCACAACGAGGCGCGGACGCACCTCGGTGCCGACGACGCGCTTGCGAACGCGGATCGCGCGGCGCTTGCGAGCGGCGCTCTTGTAGGCGTTGCCCTTGCCGATCTTGACAGAGACGCTCATCGCTTACTTACCACTCTTTCCGACCTTGCGGCGGATGACCTCGCCCGCGTACTTGACGCCCTTGGCCTTGTACGGGTCGGGCTTGCGCAGCTTGCGGATCTTCGCGGCGACCTCGCCGACCTTCTGCTTGTCGATGCCGTCCACGTGGAACTTGGTGGGCGACTCGACCACGAAGGAGATGCCCTCCGGGGCCTCGACCAGGATCGGGTGGCTGTAGCCGAGCTGGAACTCCATGTCGGAGCCCTTCGCAGCGACTCGGTAACCAACACCGCTGATCTCCAGCGACTTGCGGTAGCCCGCGGTCACGCCGGTGATCATGTTCGCCACCAGCGTGCGGGAAAGGCCGTGCAGGGCCTTCGACAGACGCTCGTCGTTGGGGCGGGTGACGACCAGAGTGCCGTCCTCGCCCTTGCCGATCTCGATCGGCGCGGCGACAAGGTGGGTGAGGGAGCCCTTGGGGCCCTTCACCGAGACCGCCTGGCCATCGATGGTGACGTCCACGCCGGCGGGAACCGGGATGGGCAGCCGTCCAATGCGCGACATTGCTGTACCTCCGTTTCCCGAATTACCAGACGTAGGCGAGAACTTCTCCGCCTACGCCCTTCTTGGCAGCCTGCTTGTCGGTGAGGAGACCCGAGGACGTGGAGATGATCGCCACGCCCAGGCCGCCGAGCACCTTCGGCAGGTTGGTGGACTTTGCGTAGACCCGCAGGCCCGGCTTGCTGATCCGCTTGATGCCAGCGATCGAGCGCTCACGGTTGGGGCCGAACTTGAGCTCGATGGTCAGCTTCTTGCCGACCTCGCCCTCGACGGGCTCCTCAACCTTGTAGGAGGAGATGTACCCCTCCTGCTGCAGGATCTCGGCGACGTGCGCCTTGATCTTGCTGGCCGGCATCGCCACGGAGTCGTGGTACGCCGAGTTAGCGTTACGCAGACGCGTGAGCATGTCTGCGATGGGGTCGGTCATGGTCATGATGGCCTCAGGCCTCTCTCGCCGTGGTTTCTCCGCGCAAGGTCCCCCGTACTCCGGTGGAGTACGGGGCACAGGCGCAGGGGACCTACGACGTAGTAAGTCTGGGTGCGAGCCCTCCGAAGAGGATCAGCGACCGCTATGGAACGGCCGTGACGGGGGCCCGACCCCACAACCTTACGGGATTCCGTACGGGAGCCCAAAAAAGGGCCGTGTGGGATCGGGCACCCTGCTACGCGTGGTGTGCCTTGAACCCTGGGTTACCAGGAGCTCTTGGTCACGCCCGGCAGCTCGCCGCGGTGCGCCATCTCACGGAGGCAGACACGGCAGAGGCCGAACTTGCGGTACACCGAGTGCGGACGACCGCAGCGCTGGCACCGGGTGTAGGCCCGGACGCCGAACTTCGGCTTCCGCTCGGCCTTCGCGATGAGGGACTTCTTCGCCATTGGCTCACGCCTCCTTGAACGGGAAGCCCAGAGCGCGCAGGAGCGCCCGGCCCTCGTCGTCGGTCTGAGCGGTGGTCACGACGGTGATGTCCATACCGCGCTGACGGTCGACCTTGTCCTGGTCGATCTCGTGGAACATAACCTGCTCGGTCAGACCGAAGGTGTAGTTGCCACGGCCGTCGAACTGCTTCGGGGAGAGGCCACGGAAGTCACGGATACGCGGCAGGGCCAGCGACACCAGACGGTCCAGGAACTCCCACATGCGGTCACCACGGAGGGTGACGTGGGTGCCGATCGGCTGGCCCTCGCGCAGCTTGAACTGCGCGATGGACTTACGGGCCTTGGTCACGGCCGGCTTCTGACCGGTGATCGCGGTCAGGTCGCGGATCGCGCCCTCGATCAGCTTGCTGTCACGGGCGGCCTCGCCGACACCCATGTTGACGACGACCTTGACCAGGCCGGGCGTCAGCATGACGTTCTCGTACGAGAACTGCTCCTGCAGCTGACCCTTGATCTCGGAGTTGTAACGCTCCTTGAGACGGGGGGTCACCTTCTCAACAGACGTCTCAGACATCAGATGTCCTCACCGGTTCGCTTGGCAACGCGGATCTTGTTGCCCTCGTCGTCGAAGCGGTAGCCAACGCGGGTGACGACCTTCTTGCCGTCCTTCTCCACGACCAGCTGGACGTTGGAGACGTGCACCGGGGCCTCAACGGTGACAATGCCACCCTGGGTGCCCGGACCCGGCTTGGTGTGCTTCTTGACCCGGTTCACACCCTCGACCAGGACCTTGTTCTCAGCCGGCATGGCCTGGATGACCTTGCCCTGCTTGCCCTTGTCCTTGCCGGTGATGACCTGAACCAGGTCACCCTTCTTGATCTTCATGCTGTTTGCCATAGGTCAGAGCACCTCCGGCGCCAGCGAGATGATCTTCATGAACTTCTTGTCACGCAGCTCGCGGCCCACCGGGCCGAAGATGCGGGTACCGCGGGGGTCACCATCGGTGTTCTTCAGAACGACCGCGGCGTTCTCGTCGAAACGGATGTACGAGCCATCCGGACGACGACGCTCCTTGACGGTGCGGACGACGACGCACTTGACGACGTCACCCTTCTTCACCGAACCGCCGGGGATCGCGTCCTTGACGGTCGCGACGATGACGTCCCCGATACCGGCGTAGCGGCGACCGGAACCACCGAGAACACGGATGCAAAGGATTTCCTTGGCACCAGTGTTGTCGGCGACACGCAGTCGCGACTCCTGCTGGATCACAGCTTTCTCCTGATCGTCAACGAGAGTCGACGGGCCGGCCGCTGCTCACACCGGCGCCCCTGGGGGACCCGTTGCACATACGGCCGTACCACATCGGCTTCGTTACTTGGCCTTCTCGAGGATCTCGACGACGCGCCAGCGCTTCGTCGCGGACAGCGGGCGGGTCTCCGCGAGGAGGACCCGGTCGCCGATGCCGCAGGCGTTCGCCTCGTCGTGCGCCTTCAGCTTGTTCGTACGGCGGATGACCTTGCCGTACAGAGCGTGCTTGACGCGGTCCTCGACGGCGACGACGACGGTCTTGTCCATCTTGTCGCTGACGACGAGACCCTCACGGGTCTTGCGGAAACCGCGCGTCTCGTTGGTGTTCTCAGTCATCAGGCGTTCTCCACCGTCTCGATGCCCAGCTCGCGCTCGCGCATCAGGGTGTAGATCCGCGCGATGTCCTTACGGACGAGCTTGAGCCGTCCGTGGTTGTCGAGCTGCCCGGTCGCCGCCTGGAAGCGGAGGTTGAACAGCTCCTCCTTGGCCTCGCGCAGCTTGGCAACGAGACCCTCGTTGTCCAGCTGGCGGAGGTCAGCAGCCTTGGTAGCGGCCGACATCAGCTCTCACCGTCCTCGCGCCGGACGATCCGGCACTTCATCGGCAGCTTGTGAGCAGCGCGGGTGAGCGCCTCACGAGCAACCTTCTCGTTCGGGTACGACAGCTCGAACATGACCCGACCCGGGTGCACGTTCGCGATCCACCACTCCGGCGAACCCTTACCGGAACCCATGCGGGTCTCGGCCGGCTTCTTGGTCAGCGGACGGTCCGGGTAGATGTTGATCCAGACCTTGCCGCCACGGCGGATGTGACGGGTGATCGCGATACGAGCGGACTCGATCTGACGGTTCGTCACGTAGGCCGGGGTCACGGCCTGGATGCCGAACTGGCCGAACGCCAGCTCGGTGCCACCCTTGGCAGCGCCGCGGCGCTTCGGGTGGTGCTGCTTGCGGTGCTTGACCCGACGGGGGATCAGCATTGCGGTCAGGCCTCCGTTCCGGTGTTCTCGGCAGCCGGAGTCTCGGCGGCCGCGGCCGCGGGGGCCTCGGCAGCGGCGGGACGACGGCCACGGCCACCGCGCTCGCCACCACGGCGCTCGCCACCGCGGGCGGGACGACCACCCTCGGGACGGGCCGGGCGGTTGCCCGAGCGGGCAGCGGCGTTCTCAGCGCGGACCTCGGCGATGTTCTTGACGTCGCCCTTGTAGATCCAGACCTTCACGCCGATGCGGCCGAAGGTCGTCTTGGCCTCGAAGAAGCCGTAGTCGACGTTCGCGCGCAGGGTGTGCAGCGGCACACGGCCCTCGCGGTAGAACTCCGAACGGCTCATCTCGGCGCCGCCGAGACGACCGGAGCACTGGACCTTGATGCCCTTGGCGCCGGACTTCATGGTGCCCTGCATCGACTTGCGCATGGCACGACGGAAGGAGACGCGGGAGGACAGCTGCTCCGCGACGCCCTGAGCCACGAGCTGGGCGTCCAGCTCGGGGTTCTTGACCTCGAGGATGTTCAGCTGGACCTGCTTGCCGGTCAGCTTCTCGAGGTCGCCGCGGATGCGGTCGGCCTCGGTGCCGCGGCGGCCGATGACGATGCCGGGGCGGGCGGTGTGGATGTCGACGCGGACGCGGTCGCGGGTGCGCTCGATCTCGACCTTGGAGATGCCGGCGCGCTCCATGCCCTTCGTCATCATGCGACGAATGGCAACGTCTTCCTTGACGTAGTCCTTGTACAGCTTGTCGGCGTACCAGCGGGACTTGAAGTCCGTGCTGATGCCGAGGCGGAACCCGTGCGGGTTAACCTTCTGGCCCATTACCGGGTCCCTTCCTTGCTGCTGACGACCACGGTGATGTGGCTGGTCCGCTTGCGGATCCGGTAGGCACGGCCCTGGGCACGCGGACGGAACCGCTTCAGGGTCGGACCCTCGTCAACGTACGCCTCGGAGATGTAGAGGTCGTCCACGTTGGAGTGGTTGTAGTTGTGCGCGGCGTTGGCAATGGCGCTGTCGAGCACCTTGCCGACCGGCACGGTGGCTGCCTGCGGAGCGAAACGCAGGACGGCCTGGGCCTCCGTGGCCGGAAGGCCACGGATGAGGTCCACCACGCGGCGGGCCTTCATGGGCGTCACGCGGATGTACCGCGCCTGTGCCCTGGCTTCCATGGTTGTCCCCTTAATGGAGTAAGTCATTGAGTCGGTCTGGCTTTCAAGCTCAGGCGACTAGCGACGCTTCGACTTGCGGTCGTCCTTGACGTGGCCGCGGAAAGTGCGGGTCGGAGCGAACTCGCCCAGCTTGTGGCCGACCATCGACTCGGTGACGAACACCGGGACGTGCTTGCGACCATCGTGAACCGCGATCGTGTGGCCGAGCATGCTCGGGGAGATCACGGAGCGACGGGACCAGGTCTTGATGACGTTCTGGGTACCCGCCTCGTTCTGAGCGTCCACCTTCTTGATGAGGTGGCCGTCGATGAAGGGGCCCTTCTTGAGACTGCGCGGCATCTGACCTGCTCCTAGCGCTTCTTGTTGGTCTTGCGGCGGCGCACGATGAGCTTGTCCGACGCCTTGTTCGGGCGACGGGTACGGCCCTCGGGCTTACCCCACGGCGAGACCGGGTGGCGACCACCGGAGGTCTTACCCTCACCACCACCGTGCGGGTGGTCGATCGGGTTCATGGCCACACCACGCACGGTCGGGCGGACGCCCTTCCAGCGCATACGGCCGGCCTTGCCCCAGTTGATGTTCGACTGCTCGGCGTTGCCGACCTCGCCGACCGTGGCGCGGCAGCGCGCGTCAACCAGGCGGATCTCACCGGAGGGCATGCGCAGGTGCGCCATCTTGCCCTCACGCGCCAGCAGCTGGATGCCGGAACCGGCCGAGCGGGCCAGCTTGGCACCGCCGCCGGGACGCAGCTCCACCGCGTGGATGGTGGTACCGACCGGGATGTTGCGCAGCGGCAGGTTGTTGCCCGGCTTGATGTCGGCCGCGGGGCCGTTCTCGATCCGGTCACCCTGCGCGATGCCGCGCGGCGCGATGATGTAGCGCTTCTCGCCGTCCGCGTAGTGCAGGAGCGCGATGCGCGCGGTGCGGTTCGGGTCGTACTCGATGTGCGCGACCTTGGCCGGCACGCCGTCCTTGTCGTGACGACGGAAGTCGATCACACGGTAGGCGCGCTTGTGACCGCCACCCTGGTGGCGAGCGGTGACACGACCGGCGTTGTTACGGCCGCCCTTGCTGTGCAGCGGGCGAACCAGCGACTTCTCCGGCGTGGACCGCGTGATTTCGACGAAGTCGGCCACGCTGGAGCCACGACGGCCCGGCGTAGTCGGCTTGTACTTGCGGATACCCATTTTCGTCCTCGTCTTGATCGACGATCACGGCCTCCGTCAGGAGGTCGGACCACCGAAGATGTCGATGCGGTTGCCCTCAGCCAGCGTCACGATGGCGCGCTTGGTGTCCTTGCGCTTGCCGAAACCCGTCTTGGAGCGCTTGCGCTTGCCCTGACGGTTGATCGTGTTGACAGCCTCGACCTTGACCGAGAAGACCGCCTCGACGGCCTGCTTGATCTGGGTCTTGTTGGCGCCCGGCGACACGATGAACGTGTACTTGTTCTCGTCGAGAAGGCTGTAGCTCTTCTCGGAGATAACCGGCTTCACCAGGACGTCACGGGGGTCCGTGAACGTCTTGCTCGTAACGTCGCTCATCAGGCGGCGCTCCCTTCGAGCTCGCCCTCAGCGGCAACGGCCTTGGCGGAAGCGGCCGGACCGGCCACGAAACGCTCGAAGGCGGCCTGGGTGAAGACCACATCGTCGGAGACGAGCACGTCGTAGGTGTTCAGCTGACCGGCGTCCAGGATGTGCACGTTCGGCAGGTTGCGAGCGGACTTGAGGCCCAGCTCGTCCGCGCGCTCGACGACCAGGAGGACGTTCTTGCGCTCGGTGATCTTGCCGAACAGGCTCTTGGCGGCCTTGGTCGACGGCGCCTCGGTCGCGGTCACGTCGGTGATGACGTGGATGCGGTTGTGGCGGGCCCGGTCGGTGAGCGCACCGCGGAGGGCGGCGGCGATCATCTTCTTCGGGGTCCGCTGCGAGTAGTCGCGCGGCACGGGACCGTGCACGACGCCACCGCCGGCGAACTGCGGCGCACGGGTCGAGCCCTGACGGGCGCGGCCGGTGCCCTTCTGGCGGTACGGCTTCTTGCCGCCGCCGCGGACCTCGCCACGAGTCTTGGTCTTGTGGGTGCCCTGACGGGCCGCAGCGAGCTGCGCCACGACGACCTGGTGCATCAGCGGAACGCTGACCTTCGCGTCGAAGATCTCGGCCGGCAGCTCGAGGCTGCCGGTCTTGTCGCCAGCCGGCGACAGGATGTCAATGGTGCTCATTTCCTCACAGCCCCTTCGCCGCGGTGCGGACGAGGACGAGGCCGCCGTTCGGGCCCGGGACGGCGCCCTTGATGAGCAGCAGACCCTTCTCCGCGTCGACCGCGTGAACGGTCAGGTTCTGGGTGGTCACACGCTCGTGACCCATCCGACCGGCCATCCGCAGGCCCTTGAAGACACGACCCGGGGTGGCGCAGCCACCGATGGAACCGGGCGAGCGGTGCTTGCGCTGGGTGCCGTGACCGGCGCCGAGGCCCTTGAAGTTGTGACGCTTCATGACACCGGCGAAGCCCTTGCCCTTGGAGGTGCCGGTCACATCGACCTTGACACCCGCCTCGAACAGCTCGGCGGTGAGCTCCTGGCCCAGGGTGTACTCGGACGCGTCCGAGGTCCGGAGCTCGACCAGGTGGCGGCGCGGGGTGACACCGGCCTTGGCGAAGTGGCCCGCGAGGGGCTTGTTCACCTTGCGGGGGTCGATCTCGCCGAAGCCGATCTGCACGGCGTCGTAGCCGGCCGGGCTGTCGGCGGTGTGGACCTGGGTCACGACATTGGGCCCAGCCTTGACGACGGTCACCGGAACGATCCGGTTGTTCTCGTCCCAGACCTGGGTCATGCCGAGCTTCTCGCCCAGGATGCCCTTAATCTGCTTAGCCATCTTCGGTGCGCCTCTCAGAGCTTGATCTCGATGTCGACGCCCGCCGGCAGGTCGAGACGCATGAGCGAGTCAACCGTCTTCGGCGTGGGGTCGAGGATGTCGATCAGACGCTTGTGAGTACGCATCTCGAAGTGCTCGCGCGAGTCCTTGTACTTGTGCGGCGAGCGGATGACGCAGTACACGTTCTTCTCAGTGGGCAGCGGCACCGGGCCTGCGACCTGCGCACCAGTACGGATCACCGTCTCGACGATCTTCTTCGCCGAGGAGTCGATGACCTCGTGGTCGTAGGCCTTGAGCCGGATGCGGATCTTCTGTCCCGCCATGGCTACTTTGTAGTCCTTTTGTCATAAGTCACTGCGCGGTCGTCCTCCGACCCCCGCGCTCGGGCGTGTCGCGCCCGCGCTTGCAAAAAACCGGCGAGTCTCTCGTCGGTCCCAGCTCTGGTCGGTGGAACCCGTCGGTCCCGTGGACGCCCGGGTCGAGGCCCCGCTCACGCTTCCCGGAAGATTCCCGTACTTTCGCCCCGCAGCTGCCGCGGTGTCGACTTCACACCACTGCATTCACACACTGTCCGTGAACACATGAACGGCCATCACGGGAACGACGAGTACATGGGACTCGCTTCCAGTCCTCCCGGCGGGAGGCGCGCAGCATCGGCACTCAACCGAGCAACTTGGACATACTGCCACACGGAGCAGCGGAAATGCCAATCGGGGCCGGTGAGGCAGACCTCACCGACCCCGATCGGGTGGTTCCCGCGGACGGCGCCCGCCGGGCGCGACGCCGTCGCGCCTACTTCTTCGGCTCTTCCGTCCAGGGCGCCTTGCGCCCGCAGACCGCGTTCCACTCCTCGGTGGCGACGCCCGCGCACCAGATGAACTTCTTGTCGTCCTTGTCCGGCACCCAGTCCTTGATGATGATGTCCGCGCACGTGGAGACCGGCGAGAACCTCGGGCAGCTGCCGTCGGCCTCCTTGATGGTGTGCGCGCGCCAGGCGTCGAGGCCCATCGTCCCGGCCTTCTCGTCCTCCGGCATGTAGCGGTTGACCGACCAGGAGGCGCCCATGGTGCCGAACAGCGCGAGCGCGCAGACCAGCCCGGCGGCCAGCTGGCGCATCATCCGGCCGGAGAGCACGCTCGTGCCGGCCGGGGCGCCGTCGCGCCGGAGCACCCGCTCCAGCCAGCCGCTGCCCCGGTGGAAGGCGGACATCAGGCCGAGCACGGCGAGGATCATCAGGCAGTACAGGATGATCCAGGTGGTCCGCGGGTACAGCGCCACCGTGCCGGTCTGGGCCATGCTCCCGGCGAAGGTGAAGCGCATCAGCCAGGCGCCGGCCAGCACCGCCGCGGCCGTGCGCACCGCGAGGTTGCGCAGCCCCAGCCCGATGCCCAGGCCGACCCCGGCGACCAGCAGGATCGCGAAGCCGCTCTGGCCCGCGAGCTCACCCGTGGCCGGGTAGTTGTGGTAGGTGGTCTGGCCGACCCGGTCGGACATCCAGCCCATGACGTACGTCGGATCGGTGTAGACCATGATGTAGCCGTACCGGTCCGGGACCTCCGCGCCCAGCTTGACCAGCTGGTACAGCAGCGGGGCGCCGATGACGGCGGCGGTCACCACGGTCGTGCCGATGAACACCAGACCCTGGCGGACGGCCTTGCGGCCCCGGCGCCACGGGAAGACGAAGAGCGTCAGCACGGCGATGCCGGGCGCCGACCACAGGTACCAGCCGGAGTACCAGAGGAACAGCACGCCGAAGACGGCGCCGAAGCCGAGCCCGCGCAGCAGCGCCGAGCGCAGCGACAGCTCCCCGGCCCGGCGCACCTCGCGCAGCACCGCGGTCAGCAGCGGGACCAGGATGATCATCACCACGTGGCTGTACGGGCGGATCGGGTCCAGGAAGACCACGGCGGCCGGGATCGCGATCAGCAGGGCCCAGAACGGGCGCAGCAGCAGCCGCCAGGCCAGGTAGCTCATCGGGCCGACCAGGGCGCTGAAGAAGATCTGCAGGTCGTGCAGGGCGAAGCCCTCGCCGCCCACGCCGTTGTAGCGGAGCTTCGCCCAGAGCGCGATCAGCGCGGGGAAGCCGGGCGGGTAGACGCCCGGCAGGCCCTCGTCGTGCAGCATGCCGGTGGCCATGTGGACCAGGACGCTCGGGTCGCCCTCCTGGCCGCCGAGCGGCCAGGGCGTGCCGTTCAGCGCCACCACGACACCGCCGGCCACCACGCCGGTGGAGAGGCCCGCCAGCGCGGCGCAGACCAGCCGCTGGGTCAGCCGGTGGGTGCGCAGGGTGCCCCGGTAGGCGGTGTAGACCAGGACGGCGAGCAGCGGCAGACCGACGATCGCCACGTACTGCTGGATCTTGGCGAGGCCGCTGACCTGGCCGATCCGGTTCAGCGGGTTGACGTCGATCCGGGTGCACAGCAGCGTGAAGCCGAGCGCGGCGACGACACTGACCAGGACCTCGGCCGTGATCTGCGCCCAGCGGCGGCTCAGCAGGCCGGGCTTCGGTGCCCCGGCCTGGGTGCTCGCCTCCGGCGCCTCCCGGTCGGCGTTCTCCGCTCCGCTGACCGTTGCGGCGGCCAGGTTCGTCATGTCAGTCCACTTCCGTCGGGTCCGCTGTGCCTGGCTGGGATCCCTCCGCGCGACGCGGTGGGACTAGGGCTCCTGCGGATCAGGTCGGACGGGGCCGCGGCCCCGGGCTGATCCGCAGGACGCGCCCTAGCGCTCCGAGCCGACCGGGAGGGCGGGCTCGTCGCCCTCGGCGAAGCGCTCGTCGTTCACCCGCTGGCCGTCGTTGACGGCCACGGTGCGCGCCAGGTCGGTGAGCTTCTTCTCCAGCGAGCGGAAGCGCATGAAGGTGTTCAGGGTCATGAAGGCCATCGCCACGACCAGCAGGTAGAGCACCAGGTCGGTGCCGCGGCCGACGCCCAGCTTGTTGGCGACCCAGGTCACGTCCTCCGGCCGCAGGACCGCGTACACGTTGGCGACGACGAAGGCGAAGAACGCCATCCGCTTCCAGGCGCGGGTGTGAGCGGCGTCCCAGCGGCGGACGAAGGCGAGCACGAGCACACCAGTGCCGACCATGAGCAGCAACTGGATCCAGATGTACTTCACTTGCGGCCACGCTCCCTGAGCGAGATGTCGAAGAGGATGTTGACGCCGTTGATCAACGACTGGCCCTTGGAGCGGGAGTACTCGGTGTAGAGGATGTCCACCGGTACCTCGATGACCCGCAGGTCCGAGGAGGCCAGCATGGCCACGATCTCGGAGGCGTGAGCCATTCCGTTCATCGTGATGCGGAACTTGGACGCGGCGGCGCGGTTGATCACCCGCAGTCCGTTGTGGGAGTCCGTGAGGTTGAGCTTGCGCGCGGTGGGGCTGATCGTGGCGGCGGTCCGCAGGACCACCCGCTTGATCCACGGCACCTCGCCGGTCTGCTCGATGAACCGGGAGCCGAGGACCACGTCGGCCTCGCCGGCCCGGAGCAGGGCGACCATCTTCTCGACGTCGTGCGTCTGGTGCTGGCCGTCCGCGTCGAAGGTCGCGAAGTACTTGGCGCCCGGCTGCTTGAGCGCGTACTTGAGTCCGGTCTGCAGGGCCGCGCCCTGGCCCAGGTTGACCGGGTGCTGCACCAGGTGCGCACCGGTGGTCATGATCGTCTCGGCCGAGTCGTCGGTGGAGCCGTCGTCGACGACCACGATGTTCGGGAAGGTCTTCCGAGCGTTCTCGATCACGTCGGCGATGACGGTTCCCTCGTTGTAGGCGGGAATCACCAGCCACACATCGTCATAGTCGGACATCAAAGCTCCATGCCGCGTCGTGCGGCCGCGGGTCGGCGGCGGAATCTGGTGGAAGGGACCTGCGCTCGGCTGGTCATACCGAGTCCACGAGTGAGGGGCGGGCGGACTCGGCAGCGCCGGCCGGAGAAGTCGGCGGCTTCCGCAGGAAGGTCAGCCAGACCGCGGCGAACATGCATGCAACAGCGGCCAGCGAACCAACAGTGTAGGCGAGGCAGACCCGGGTCGCGATCGGCCCGGGTACCAGAGTGGTCACGATCAGTGCAACAACACCCAACGCCCAGCCGAGCAGTTGGAGTCGGTGCCGGTGCAGGACCAGCAGCGCCTGCCCGAGCACCATGGCGAGCATGTAACAGAGCGTGCCCGCCGACATCCAGAGGAAGTCGAGCGAGCCGAGCACGTCGTCGGCCTTGAAGAGGACCTGGATCAGCCACGGGCCGAGGATGGTGGCGGGGATGCCACCGGCCACGCCCAGCACGGTGACGACCGCGCAGGTGCGGACCAGCAGCTTGGAGAACCCGGCCCGGTCGCCGGCCGCGGCCGTGCTCGACAGGCCGGCCAGCAGCGAGGCCTGCAGCGAACCGAAGACGAACAGCGGCACCCGGGCGAGGACCACGGCGTTCAGCAGACCGGCCACCAGCGCGGCGTCGTCCGGGGCGAGCAGCTGGGTGGAGACCACCGCGGCGTTGACCACCACCTGCGAGAGCAGGGTGGAGGCGACCAGCGGGGCGAGGCCCGCCGTGAGGCTGCCCCAGCCGGCCGCGGGCCCGGCCTGCACGCCGGCGAGCAGCGGCCGTGCCGTCGCCACCACGGCCACCAGCGGCGCGACGGTGAGGACCAGGGCGAACGCCAGCGGCGAACGGACGCCGGCCAGCGCGCAGCCGCCCGCCAGCGCGATGCGCAGGGCGCCGTCCACCGCCAGCTGGGCGCCGTACGCGCCGAAGCGGTTGAGGCCGGCCAGCACGCCGCGGCTGACGTTGCTCGCCGCCATCGCGGCGAACGCGACGCCCAGCGCCATCACCATGTCGGTGCGGCCGTCGAAGAAGGTGCGGGCCAGCGGCCGGGCCGCGACCCCCATCCCGACCGCCATCACGGCGAGCATCCCGACGGTGATCAGCAGGATCCGGCGGACGACCGGCGCCGCGCCCTGGCCGCCGACCGCGCGGGCGGCGACGATCCGGGTGAGCTCCTGCTCGACCGGGAAGAACAGCCCCAGGCCGACGGACATGAGGATCGTCCAGAGCAGCGAGACCGACGCCATCTCCGGCTTGCCGAGGCTGTAGCCGGCCGCCATCAGGTGCACGTAGGAGGCGGCTCCGAGCAGCACCGTCCCCCCGATCACCAGCTGGGTGCCCGGGGGGAGAGCGCTGACGACCTTGGCCAGCGGGGAACGGCGCGCCGGCGCCGTACTGCCCTCGTCGTTCACGACTGCTGCGCGGCCCTCACCTTGAGCGGCTCCCACCAGGCGCGGTTCTCGCGGTACCAGGCGATGGTCGAGGCGAGGCCCTCCTCGAAGGTGACCTGCGGCTCGTAGCCCAGCTCCTCGCGGATCTTGCTGATGTCGAGCGAGTAGCGCAGGTCGTGACCCTTGCGGTCCTCGACCCGGTCGACCATGTCCCAGCCCTGGCCGGCGGCCTCCAGCAGCAGGCCGGTGAGCTCCTTGTTGGTGAGCTCGACGCCGCCGCCGATGTTGTAGACCTCGCCGGCCCGGCCCTTGCGCAGCGCCAGGTCGATGCCGCGGCAGTGGTCCGAGACGTGCAGCCAGTCGCGGATGTTGCCGCCGTCGCCGTACAGCGGGACGCGCTTGCCGTCGATCAGGTTGGTGGTGAAGAGCGGGATGACCTTCTCGGGGAACTGGTACGGCCCGTAGTTGTTGGAGCAGCGGGTGACCACCACGTCCATGCCGTGGGTGCGGTGGTAGGCGAGCGCCAGGAGGTCCGAGCCGGCCTTCGAGGACGAGTACGGGGAGTTCGGCGCGAGCGGCCACTCCTCGGTCCAGGAGCCCTCGGTGATCGAGCCGTAGACCTCGTCGGTGGACACGTGCACGAAGCGGCCGACGCCGTGCTTGCGGGCGGCGTCCAGCAGCACCTGGGTGCCGACGACGTTGGTCATCACGAACGGGCCCGCGCCGGCGATCGAGCGGTCGACGTGCGACTCCGCGGCGAAGTGGACGACCGCGTCGTGGCCGGGCATGGCCTGGTCGACGGCGTCGATGTCGCAGATGTCGCCGCGGACGAAGGTGTAGCCGGGGTGGCCGGCGACCGGCGCGAGGTTCTCCTCGACGCCCGAGTAGGTCAGCTTGTCGAAGACGGTGACGCGGGCTGCGGGATCCGCCGACAGCAGCGCGCGGACGAACTGGGAACCGATGAATCCGGCGCCGCCGGTGACGAGGATACGCATAGTGCGGCTGAGTATAGTGCGCGCGGGAGAGCCCCTCCTCCGGGGTCCGCGGGGTACTGCGTGGGCGTCCGAAGCCTGGTTGCCGCCGGGGTCGGCAGGCCACGTAAGGTGTGCGCCATGCGCGGCATTCTTCTTGCGGGCGGCACCGGTTCCCGCCTCTGGCCCCTCACCCGGGCAGTCTCGAAGCAGCTCCTCCCGGTCTTCGACAAGCCGATGATCTACTACCCGCTCTCCACGCTGATCATGGCGGGGATCCGCGAGATCCTGATCATCACCACTCCCCAGGACCGCGAGCAGTTCGAGCGGCTGCTCGGCGACGGCTCCCAGCTCGGCCTCGAGCTCCAGTACGCCGTCCAGGAGCGCCCGGAGGGCATCGCCCAGGCCTTCGTGCTCGGCGCCGACTTCATCGGCGACGAGCCGGTCGCGCTGATCCTCGGCGACAACATCTTCCACGGCAGCGGCCTCGGCACCCGGCTCGCGCAGCGCACCGACCCCAAGGGCGGCATGGTCTTCGCCTACCCGGTCGCCGACCCGACCGCGTACGGCGTCGTCGAGTTCGACGAGTCCGGCCAGGTCATCTCCATCGAGGAGAAGCCGGAGCGGCCGAAGTCCCGCTACGCGGTGCCCGGTCTGTACTTCTACGACAACCGCGTGGTGGAGATCGCCCGCTCGATCACCCCGAGCGCCCGCGGCGAGCTGGAGATCACCGCCGTCAACGACGCCTACCTGCAGCAGGGCGAGCTCCAGGTGACCGTGCTGGACCGCGGTACCGCCTGGCTGGACACCGGGACCTTCGTGTCGATGGTCCAGGCCTCGGAGTTCGTCCGGGTCATCGAGGAGCGCCAGGGCTTCAAGATCGGCTGCGTCGAGGAGGCCGCCTGGCGGGCCGGCTTCCTCTCCGCCGAGGAGCTGCGCGAGCTGGCGCAGCCGCTGCTCAAGAGCGGCTACGGCCAGTACCTGGTGAACCTGCTGGACGAGGAGAACGGCCGATGAAGTTCCGCGAGCTGTCGATCGAGGGCGCCTGGGAGATCACCCCCGAGCAGCACGGCGACCCGCGCGGCCTCTTCATGGAGTGGTACCGCTTCGACCGGCTGGCGGAGGTCGTCGGCCACCCCCTGCGGATGGCCCAGGCCAACCTCTCGGTCTCCGCCAAGGACGTCGTCCGCGGCATCCACTTCGCCGACGTCGCCCCCGGCCAGGCCAAGTACGTCAGCTGCGTGCGCGGCGCGGTGCTGGACGTGATCGTGGACATCCGGGTCGGCTCGCCGACCTTCGGCCGCTGGGAGTTCGTCCGGCTGGACGACGTGGGCCGCCGCTCCGTCTACATCTCCGAGGGCCTCGGCCACGGCTTCTGCGCGCTGACCGACGACGCCACGCTCTCCTACGTCTGCTCCGAGACGTACAACCCGACCGGTGAGCACGCCGTGCACCCGCTCGACCCGGACCTCGCGATCGACTGGCCGGCCGGCGTCCCGCAGCTGTCCGCCCGGGACGACGCCGCCCCGTCGCTGGCCGAGGCGATCGCGACCGGCCTGCTGCCGGACTACGAGGAGTGCCTGCGCTACCGGCGCTCGCTCAGCGGCCAGTAGCCTTTCGCCGTCCCCTCCAGCCCGGAAGACATCAGGTGTGCCGACCATGACAACTCTTGACATCATGCTGCCCTACTACGGCAACGTCGCCCTGATGCAGGCGGCCGTCCGCAGCGTCCTGGCCCAGAGCGACCCGAACTGGCGGCTCACCGTGGTGGACGACGGCAAGGAGCCGGACGTCCCCGGCTGGTTCGCCGAACTCGGCGACGAGCGCGTCTCCTACCAGCGCAACGAGCAGAACCTCGGGGTCACCGGCAACTACCGCAAGTGCCTCGGCCTGGTGCGCGAGCAGCACTTCGTCATGATGGGCACCGACGACATCATGCTGCCGGAGTACGTGGCGACGATCCGGGCCGTCGTCAAGGACAACCCGGACGTCGGCATGGTGCAGCCGGGCGTCCAGGTCATCGACGGCGAGGGGGCGCCGACCGAGGGCCTGGTCGACCAGGCCAAGAAGCGGATCTACGCCCCCAAGGTGCAGGGCCGCAGGCTGATGGGCGGCGAGGAGCTGGCCGTCAGCCTGCTGCGCGGCAACTGGCTGTTCTTCCCCTCCATCTGCTGGCGCACCGAGGCCGTCCGGGCCGCCGGCTTCCGGGACAACCTGGAGGTCACCCAGGACCTCGCGCTGGTCATCGACCTGCTCCAGGCCGGCGAGCAGATGATGATCACCGACAAGGTCTGCTTCCAGTACCGCCGGCACGCGGTCAGCATCTCCTCGGCGCAGGCGTTCACCGGCGTCCGCTTCGAGGAGGCCAACCGCTTCTTCCGGGACGTCGCCGACCGGCTGGACGCGCACGGCTGGTCCAAGGCGGCCAAGGCCTCCCGGCTGCACCTGTCCTCCCGGATCCACGCGCTCACCATGGTGCCGGGCGCGGTCAAGAGCCGGCACAGCGAGGGCACCAGGACGCTGCTGCGGCACGTCGCCGGCAACGACCGCTACTGAACCACCCGCCTTCCCGTACCCGACCTACCGGAACCAGAGGCCATGGCCGCAAGCAGCTCCACCCCCGCCCGGGTCGCCGTCCTCGGCGGCACCGGCTTCATCGGGCGCCGCATCCTCGCCACCCTGGCGGAGCGGGGCCACCACCTGCTCACCATCGCCCGCAAGGAGCCGGCCGACGCGCTGCCCGGCGACTTCGCGCGGCTGGACCTCACCCTCGACCCGCCCGCCGAGCTGGCGGCCCTGCTCGCCGAGCACCGGATCGACGTGGTGGTCAACGCGGCCGGCGGGATGTGGGGCCTGACCGACGAGCAGATGGTCGGCGCCAACGTCGGCATGGTCACCGGGCTGCTGGAAGCGCTGCGCACGATGGCCGCTCCCCCGCGCCTGGTCCACCTCGGCACGGTGCACGAGTACGGGCTCTGCCCGATCGGCGTCAGCCTCGCCGAGGACTCCGAGCCGCACCCGTCGATGGTCTACGGGCAGCTGAAGCTCCGGGCCACCGAGCTGATCGCGAAGGCCGTCCGCGAGGACGGGCTGGACGCCGTGGTGCTGCGGCTCGGCAACGTGGTCGGCGCCGGCCAGCCCTCGCACAGCCTGCTCGGGGTGATGGCCGGCAAGCTGGCCGCCGCCCGCGCGGCCGGCGCCGGGGCCGAGCTCGCGCTCCAGCCGCTCACGGCCCAGCGCGACTTCGTCGACCTGCAGGACACCGTCGACGCCATCGTCGACGCCCTCCCGACCGACGCGCAGGCCCCGGCGGTGCTCAACGTCGGCCTCGGCCGGGCCAGTTCCGCCCGCGAGCTGGTGGAGCTGCTGATCGAGGTCAGCGGCGTGCCGACGACGATCACCGAGGTCCCGGCGCCGGAGGGCACCGGACCGGAGACCGAGTGGCAGCAGCTGGACGTCACCGCGATCGAGCGCTCCCTCGGCTGGACCCCGCGACGCAGCCTGCGCGAGGCCGTCCGCACCCTCTGGGAGGACGAGGTGCGGCGCACCCCCGCCCTCGGCTGACCCCCGTACCGACGGCGAACGCCCCCGGTCCGCTTCGGCGGGCCGGGGGCGTTCGCTCTCGCCACGGGCGGGCGTGTCCACGGGCGTGTCCCGAGGGGTGTCCCGAGGGGGTGCCCCGGAGGTCACCTCTTCTTGAACACCCAGACCTTCATCAGCAGGAACCGGAGCACCGTGGCCATGCCGTTGGCGACGATCAGGCCGCCGACCTCGACCGTCTTGGAGGCGTCGGGGGCGACCGCGTCGAGCAGCGCCAGCACACCCGCGCTCAGGCCCAGCCCGATGACGAAGGCGACGGCCCCCTGGAGCTGGTGCCGCAGCGCCCCCTCGGAGCCGGTGATGCCGAAGGTGAACCGGCGGTTGGCGGCGGTGTTCGCGACGGCGCTGACCGCGAGCGCGATCAGGTTGGCCGCCTGGGCGTCCACGTAGCGGCGGCCCACCACGTAGAGCAGCAGGTAGAACAGCGTGCTCAGGACCCCGATGACCAGGAAGGACGGGATCTGGCGCTTGGCGGTCGTGGTCGCACCCCCGCCGCCGGTCGCGTTCTCCGGCGCCACGGCGGGCTCGGCGGTCGGAGGCACGTCGGCTCCCTTGGTCTCATTCATCGATCGGCACCTCAGGACGGTCGGGACAGTTCGAGGACGGCCACCCGGCCGTTGTCGTACACGGTGGTGGCGAGCCCGCCCAGCCGGGCGAGGTCGACCCCGGCCTTGCGGTCGGCCACCAGGTACCGGACGCCGTGCTGGTCACGGAGCCGGCCGACGTTCTCGGCGCTCGGCCGGTGGAAGGCGTCGTCGTTGAGCTGGAGCAGCGCCGGGTCCCAGAACGCGCCGTTGCCCGCCGCCATGACCCTCGGCGAGTACGCCCAGCCCTCGACCAGCACCGAGCGCTCCGAGTAGCCGCTGAGCCAGAAGGAGAGCGCGTTGCCGCAGCCCCGCTTGGGGTCGGCGTAGTCGTCGTCCGGCCGGCAGTGGGTGTTGGTGGCCAGCACGTCGTCCGGGTCGCTGTGCGCGCGGACCCAGCGCGCGGCCTCGACCTGGCTGGCCGGCAGCGGCCAGGCGCTCTCCCAGACGTGGTCGCGGGTCTGCAGGCCGTCCAGCAGCAGGGTGGGCCCGCCGGCCACCAGCACGCCGGTGAGCAGGACGAGCCCGCCGCGCCTGCGCAGCCCCGGCACCGCCCGGCGGCCGAGCGCCCACCAGAGCAGGCCCGCCACCAGGGCGATGCCCGCCAGGGCCGCGCCGGCGGCGACGGCGGGCAGCAGCGGGGTGTAGGTGTGCCACTGGGTGAGGTCGCCGGTCCGGCGGAGCACGGCCTCGGCCCAGTCGGTCGAGTGCTGGTGGACGCCCCAGGTGAGCAGGCCGACGAAGGCGGCCGTGCCGACTGCCAGCGCCGCCTTGGCCCGCGGGGAGAGCCGGGCGCGGTCGAAGCTCTCGCAGTAGCCCCAGGCCGAGAGCAGGATGCCGAACGGCAGCCCGGCCAGGGTGAAGTAGCTGGCGTTGAAGCCGTTGACCACCAGGTAGAGCGCCGGGCCGGCCAGCGCGCCGCCGAGCAGGAACCACTGCACCGGCTGGAGGGCGAGTCGGCGGCGCCAGAGCAGCGGCAGCATGCCGGCCACCCGCAGCTGGTGGTTGAGCAGGAACGCCACGACGGTCACCAGCACCGCGCCGGCCTGGACCGGGGCCGAGCGCAGGCCCTGCGGGTCCGCCCAGTACCCCTTGATGTTGCCGAGCGGGACGACCTCCAGGCCGTAGCTCTCGAACCGGAAGATCACCGCGGTGGTGAAGACCTGTGCGGCGCCGAGGACCGCGCCGAGGCCGACGATGTTCCACGGGATCCGCCGCTCGACCAGCAGCACCATCGCCCCGGCGAAGGCCAGTCCGGCCAGGGTGACCGGCAGCGAGCTGGCCTTGGCGGCGCTCGACGCCAGCGCGAAGAGCGCGGCCAGCACGAAGGCGCCGCGGCCGAACGACGGCACCGCCCCGGCCTCGTCGTCGCCGCGCAGCCGGTCCCCCACCGCGCCGATCAGCGCCAGCAGCAGCGGCAGGCTGTAGGTCAGCGAGAGGCTGGCCCAGGACATCAGCGGCACCGACAGCGCGCCGAACGCCCAGCTGTTCACGTCCGCCGGGTAGTTGACCGTGAACTCGCCGATCGCGAAGACCAGCAGGGCGGCCACCGGGCCGGTCCAGGGCCGGGCGGTGAGCCGCCAGGCGACGACCGCGGCGACGACCATGGCGAGCGCCGAGAGCGCCGGCACCATGAGCCGCATCTGCACCACCGGCAGGTCGATGTCGCCGACCAGGCTGGTCATCGCCATGTGGGCGAAGGTGAACCAGTGGTAGTTCAGCGGCTCGCCGGCGGCCTGCGGGAAGGTCAGCGGCACGTGCTCCTTGGCGTTCCCGGCCAGCGAGAGCAGGTACGGCAGGTCGATGTACTGCCGGGTGGTCTCGGTGTCGGGGACGATCGGGTTGGTCCGCAGCGCCACCACGTACAGGTAGACGCTGGTGAAGGCGACCGTCCCGGCGACCGCCCACGACCAGCCGGTCGACGCGGTGCGGTAGCCGGTGGGCCGCCAGTGCCGGCGCAGGGCCGGGACGGCCGCGAACGGCACCACCACCGCGAGCGGCCAGGCCGGGGCCAGCGACTGCAGGCCGAGCGAGACCAGGACCGCCCAGGCCACCAGCTCCAGCACCAGGCCGACCACGGCCCCGAGGGCGAGGTCCTCCACCAGGGTGTGCGGGCGCCGGCGGAGCGCGCGGAAGACCAGCGTGCCCGGCAGGACGACGGCCCAGACCACGTAGCCGGTGTACCGGGCGATGTCGAGCGGCGCGGTGTCGGCCAGCAGCAGGACGGCGACCAGCAGCGCGTACGCCGCGGCCGCGGGCAGGAACCGCGTCACCGCGGACGGGAGCCGACCGGTCCCCCCGGGGCCTCCGCCGTCCACGCCGTCCGCGGCCCGGACCGGGGCGGGGGCGGTGCTGTCAGTGGTACCCATCGCTCTTCTCTTCCTGCGGCCGACCGACGGCCGTCGGCGGGATGCTGCTCCCGGTGCGTCCCGCGGCGGCAGTCCGCCACCGCGGGACGGGCGGGGTCACGCCACGTACTGGGAGACCTTCGGGGACCGCGCACGGTCGGCCTCGGCCGAGTCGTAGCCGATGAAGTAGGCCGGGCGGGACTGTGCGGCCGAGTAGATCCGGCCCACGTACTCGCCCAGCAGACCGATGCAGACCAGCTGCACCGCACCGAGGAACAGCATGCCGATGAAGAGCGACGACCAGCCGGGGACGGTCTCGCCGAGCGCGTACTCGACCGTGGTGTAGATGCCGAGGCCGAAGCAGAGCACGAAGCTCAGCAGGCCCAGCCAGGTGGCCAGCCGCAGCGGGGAGGCGGAGAAGTTGGTGATGCTGTCGATCGCCAGCCGCACCATCTTGGAGAGCGGGTAGTGGGTGCTGCCCGCGACCCGCTCCTCCCGGACGTAGACGACCTCGCCGCTCGGGAAGCCGAGCCACGGCACCAGCAGCCGGTAGACCGGCTGGTGCTCGGGCAGCGACTTGAGCGCGTCGACGGCGGCACGGCTGAGCAGGCGGTAGTCGCCGGCCTGGTTCGGCATCTTCTTGCCGACCAGCTTGCGCATCAGCCAGTAGTAGGCCCCGGCCGTGCGGCGCTTGAAGAAGGTGTCGGTGCCGCGGTCGCCGCGGACGCCGTAGACGACGTCCAGGTTCTGCTCCCGGGCCAGCGCGAGCATCTCCGGGATCTTCTCCGGCGGGTCCTGCAGGTCGGCGTCGATGCTGACCACGTAGTCGCCGAAGGCGCGGTGGATGCCGGCGGTGAGCGCCGCCTGGTGCCCGGAGTTGCGGGCGAAGCGGACGATCCGGAACTCCGGCCAGTCCTGGCGGACCTTCTGCATGATCGCCGCGGTGGCGTCGGTGCTGCCGTCGTCGATGCCGACGACCTCGTAGCTGACGCGCAGCCCGTCCAGGATCGGCCGGAGGCGCGCCACCGTCAGCGGGAGGGCTTCCTGCTCGTTGTAGATCGGGATGACCACCGACAGCAGCGGAGGTGCGTCGTCCCCGGACCAGGCCGGCGGCACTACTGCATTGTCCATCGTTGTTCGCCTATTCCATGAAGATCTGTGCGGTCGGCCGGGCGCCGGCTGGGGGGCCGGTCAGCTCCGGGTGCGCTCGGTCTCGTCGGAGACCTGGCGCAGGGTGAGCATCGAGCGGTCCAGGCCCTTCTTCAGGGCGCCGGAGAGCGGCCGCTCGACCAAGCGGTGGATCAGCCACGCCACGGCCAGGACGATCACGAGCGCGACGGCCAGCGCACCTCGGACACCGAGCCCCTTGGTCTGGGCGAAGTGGATGATCGTCCAGCCGATCTCCTGGTGGATCAGGTAGACGGGATAGGTGAGCGCACCGGCGACGGTGAGCCACTTCCAGGATGCCCAATTGAACCAGCCCAGGGCCGCCGCGAGCACCAGTGCGAACGCCAGCGTCATCACGGCCGCGATCACGTTCCAGGAGAGCGGGTAGCCGAGGACGGTCTCGTACAGGACCTTGATCGAGGTGATCCGGGAGAGGGCCAGTATCCAGCTGAAGCCGACGATGCCCCAGAGCAGCAGGTTCTGTCCGAAGCGGTACATCAGGAACATCGCGATGCCCCCGATGAAGAAGGGCGCCTGGTCGGGCATCGCCATGGCGGTCAGCAGCGGGATCTGCGCCGGGACGGAGAGCGCGCCGGCCACCGCCCAGATCCCGCAGAACGCCACCACCCGGCGGTAGGTCAGGCCCTTGACCACCACGATGGAGAAGAGCAGGTAGAACTTCATCTCCGCCCACAGCGTCCAGTACACCCCGTCGACGTGGTGGATGCCGAAGGGCTCCTGGAGCATCGTGAGGTTGGCCAGCACGCGCTTGGCGTCCAGCGCGTCACCGGCCCCGGTCCGGGCGTACTCGGTCATCGTCAGCAGGACGACCGTGGTGAGCGCGATGCCGGCCCAGTAGGCGGGGTAGAGCCGGATCACCCGCGACACGAAGAAGTCGCCCGGTCGCTTGCCCCAGCAGCTCATGCAGATCACGAAGCCGCTGATGACGAAGAACAGCTCGACGCCGAGCCAGCCGTAGGAGGCGAAGTGGTTGAGCGCGGGCAGCACGTCGCGGGGGGTCCTGCCCGGCTGCCACACCCCGTCGATCAGGACGTAGGCCGTCCAGTGGAACGAGACCACCGTCAGCGCGGCGATCAGGCGCATCCCGTCGAGCGCGTAGAGCCGGGGCCGGCGCGCCCGTGCGGCACTCCGGCCGCCGGCCGGAGCTGGAGACGCGGCACCACCGTGCCCGGGGCGCGACGGCTGCGTCAGGGCAGGGGCATCAGTCATGCGGGAGGCGCTTTCGCGAGTGGGGGCTCGGCCCGGACCGGTCCCCGCGCGTGGCGCGAGGACGACAGGGCGCACAGTCTAGCCGGGGCCGATGAGGGCCGAGCCCGTCGGGGTGTCGGCTCAGTCGCCGGGGAAGCTGCGGTTCCACGGGTGGATCCACTGGTTCTCCGGCTTGGCCACGACGGTGGCCTTGAGGCCGGCCGCGGTGAGGTCCCGGCGCATCCGGTCCCCCACCGAGTGGTCCGCGACGAGGATGGTCAGCGGCTCGGAGACCTTGCCGATGGCCAGCCGGACGTGCTCCATCGCCTTCTGGTACTCCGCCTCCGGCCGGGGGGCGGCGCCGATGTTGATCCAGTGGGTCTCGTACAGCGGGAGCATGTCGCCGCCGCGCTCGCGCAGCAGGGCGGCGAGCCAGGTCGACTTGAGGTTCTTGTAGTCGTCGTTGGAGTACAGGGCCATGACCGGCCCGCTGATGCCCGCCACGTCCTCCAGGACGGTCGCGCCCTGGCGGGGGCCGATGTCGCTCCAGGCGTCGCCCCGGCCCCAGCCCACCAACGAGTTCTTGTGCCAGGCCACCGGGCCGTCCTTGAACGACCGGACGTTCCACTGCACACCGGCGAACAGGCTGAGCGCGGTCGCCACCGCGAGCCCGGAGAGCAGACCGTCGCCGAGCAGCCGGCGGAGCTTCGGGGTCCGGGCCGCGGTCGGCGTCCGCAGCAGCGTGCCGACCGCGCCGAGCGACATCAGCGCGACGACGATCGCGCAGCCGGCCAGCTTCTCGAAGTAGTACGAGTACCCGCCTATGGTGCTGATCTGGTACCAGCCGAAGCCGCCGACCACCACGCCGGAGCCGACCACCACGGCCAGGTGCGCCTGCCCGGTGCCGGTGCGCCGGTTGGCCGGGGCGAGCGCCGCCAGCAGCGCCAGCAGCATGCCGCCCACCAGGATGGTCCGGTCGGCCTCGACACTGGGACCGCCCAGGGCCGAGGTGCCTGCGACGTCGAGCTCGGAGAGGACGGAGACGGCGCTGGGCAGCCCGGCGATCCCGAGTCCGACCGCGCCCACCAGCAGGTACGGCAGCCAGCGGCGCGGGCGGCCGGTGAACCTCCGGCGGTGCACCAGGACGGAGAGCAGCAGCGAGAGGCCGACCAGGGCCCCGAACAGGTTGTAGACGTAGGTGACGGTGACCAGTCCGGCCAGCGCGACCATCGCGTACTCCGCGGTGCCCATGGCGGGCCGGATCGCCAGCGCCAGGGTCACGGTCAGCATGAGCAGGCCGATGACCGTCGAATCGAAGCCGTGGATCACCAGGTAGGTGTAGTTGCTGGCGAGCATCAGCGCCATGACCGTGCCGCAGACCGCGGCGGTGCGCCAGCCGCGGAGCCGCGGGCCGCCGATCCAGCGGGCCGCCCAGACCAGTGCGGCGACCAGCAGGGCGTACGCCACGAGGACGTACAGCAGGTACCGGTTCATGGTGCCGACCATGGCGCCCGGGTCGGCGGACGAGTGGACCAGCGAGTCCACCCAGGCCAGCAGGAAGTGGGTGCCCTGCGGGTAGGTCACCTCGGCCGGCGACATCATGTAGGCCCGGGCCTCCTCCTGGTGGAGGAAGTTGTAGCCGCCCACGTGCTGGATGCCGGTGAAGTACGAGAAGTGGTTCAGCCGGTCCTCGGCGGTGCTGAAGAAGGACATCCGCTCGGCGGCGTTCTTCCCGATCAGCGGGTGGTAAAGGTAGTGCCAGACGCCGTAGCCGCTGCCCGCGACCAGCAGGTCGGAGTAGCGGAAGCGGAGCGGCAGCCGGGGTGTCCGCCGGGCCGCCCAGGCGGCGAGGACGACGGTGCTGAGGAGGGCGCCGGAGGTGGCGACCGGCGAGAGCCCCCAGGGCCAGACCGAGAAGAGCAGTCCGGAGACGAGCACCGAGCCGACCACGATCAGTCCGGCGACGACCAGCCGGTCGAGCAGGACGCCGCCGACCCGGATCACCGAGGCGACGGCGAGCAGCAGCAGTGGCAGGACGACGACGCCGAGGCCGAGCGGGACGAGTGCGGCCGGTATCAGCCAGGCGGCGACCAGGGCGCCGGCCAGGACCGGGAGACTGCGTCTCGGAGCGGCAGGCGGTGTCTTCGTGTCACCGGGATTGTTGCGACCGGGCCGCAACCTCTCGGGCACGGAGAACGTGGTCGCCATGACAATGGCCCTTCCGTCCGACCTGGGCAGTGCACGAAGTCCGCGCACTGGCGACATGCCGGAGACCCCCCCGGCAACACAGGACGATCATAGGTCATTCATTAATGTGAAAATACCGAAGGCCCGGCGGACATATGACATGTCCACCGGGCCTTCACCGGCCGTAAAGCCGGAAGGTCAGAGCACCAATTACTTGAGGATCTTGGTGACCTGGCCGGCGCCGACGGTGCGGCCACCCTCACGGATGGCGAACTTCAGGCCCTCCTCCATGGCGATCGGCTGGATCAGCACGACCGTCATGGCGGTGTTGTCGCCCGGCATGACCATCTCGGTGCCCTCGGGGAGGGTCACGACGCCGGTCACGTCCGTGGTACGGAAGTAGAACTGCGGGCGGTAGTTGTTGAAGAACGGGGTGTGGCGGCCACCCTCGTCC
Source organism: Kitasatospora sp. NPDC042419 (assembly GCF_056437345.1). Taxonomy (NCBI): domain Bacteria; kingdom Bacillati; phylum Actinomycetota; class Actinomycetes; order Kitasatosporales; family Streptomycetaceae; genus Kitasatospora; species Kitasatospora sp. NPDC042419. The sequence goes on along the minus strand of NZ_JBWKAW010000002.1, from coordinate 501,552 downwards.
TTCGACAGGATGTAGGACTGGGCCTCGAACTCGGTGTGCGGGGTGACCGAGCCCGGCTTGATGATGACCTGGCCGCGCTCGACGTCCTCGCGCTTGATGCCACGGAGGAGCAGACCGACGTTCTCACCGGCCTGGCCCTCGTCGAGCAGCTTGCGGAACATCTCGATACCGGTGACCGTGGTGGTGGTCTTCTCGTTCTTGATGCCGATGATGTCGACGGTCTCGTTGACCTTGAGGATGCCACGCTCGATACGACCGGTGACGACGGTGCCACGACCGGTGATCGTGAAGACGTCCTCGATCGGCATCAGGAACGGCTGGTCCACGGCGCGGGCCGGGGTCGGGATGTTCTCGTCGACCGCGTGCATCAGGCCGAGGAGCTTCTCGCCCCACTCCTTGTCGCCCTCCAGCGCCTTCAGCGCGGAGACGCGGACGACCGGCAGGTCGTCGCCCGGGAACTCGTACTCGGAGAGGAGCTCACGGACCTCGAGCTCGACGAGCTCCAGGATCTCCTCGTCGTCGACCATGTCGGACTTGTTCAGCGCGACGACGATGTAGGGGACGCCGACCTGGCGGGCCAGGAGGACGTGCTCCTTGGTCTGCGGCATCGGGCCGTCGGTGGCGGCGACGACGAGGATCGCACCGTCCATCTGGGCCGCACCGGTGATCATGTTCTTGATGTAGTCCGCGTGACCCGGGCAGTCGACGTGGGCGTAGTGACGCGCCTCGGTCTGGTACTCGACGTGCGCGATCGAGATGGTGATACCGCGCTGCCGCTCCTCCGGCGCCTTGTCGATCTGGTCGAACGGCGTGAAGGGGTTGATGTCCGGGTACGCGTCGTGCAGCACCTTGGTGATCGCCGCGGTAAGAGTGGTCTTACCGTGGTCGATGTGACCGATGGTGCCGATGTTGACGTGGGGCTTCGTCCGCTCGAACTTCGCCTTCGCCACTGCAGTCCTCCTGAGGACAGTTCTGTACGCCGTGCTGACGTCAGTTGGTCTTTGATCGGGTTGGGAACGGAGTGCCGGGGCACTCCATGCCGTCCCGCGGGTGGGGGCCGGAGGCCCCGGGAGAATCCGACCGGATTCTCCCGGGTTGCCTCCTAATAGCCTAAGGGTTCGCTGTCGTCCCTAATGTCGGGACGTACGGCGGCCTCGGGTAGGGAGCCGGCTGGTGCCGGTCCTTACTCGCCCTTGGCCTTGGCGATGATGTCGTCCGCCACGTTCCGCGGAACCTCGGCGTACGAGTCGAACTGCATCGAGTAGCTCGCGCGACCAGAGGTCTTGCTGCGCAGGTCACCGACGTAGCCGAACATCTCGGAGAGGGGCACCAGCGCCGTGACGACGCGGGCACCGTGACGCTCGTCCATGGACCGGATCTGGCCACGGCGAGAGTTGATGTCGCCGATCACATCGCCCATGTAGTCCTCGGGCGTGGTGACCTCGACGGCCATCATCGGCTCAAGAAGGACCGGCTTGGCCTTCCTGGCGCCTTCCTTGAAGGCCATCGAGCCGGCGATCTTGAACGCGAGCTCGGACGAGTCGACGTCGTGCGCCGCACCGTCGAGCAGCTTCACGCGGACACCCTGCAGCGGGTAGCCGGCGAGGATGCCGAACTCCATGGCCTCCTGGCAGCCGGCGTCGACCGACGGGATGTACTCCCGCGGCACGCGGCCACCGGTGACCTGGTTGACGAACTCGTAGCCCTCGGCCTGCTCGAGCGGCTCGATCGCGATCTGCACCTTGGCGAACTGACCGGAACCACCGGTCTGCTTCTTGTGGGTGTAGTCGATGCGCTCGACGGCCTGACGGATCGTCTCGCGGTACGCGACCTGCGGCTTGCCGACGTTGGCCTCGACCTTGAACTCACGGCGCATACGGTCGACGAGCACCTCAAGGTGCAGCTCGCCCATACCCGCGATGATGGTCTGGCCGGTCTCCTCGTCCGTGTTGACCTGGAAGGAGGGGTCCTCCTCCGCGAGACGCTGGATGGCAACACCCAGCTTCTCCTGGTCACCCTTGGACTTGGGCTCGATCGCGACGCGGATGACCGGGGCCGGGAAGTCCATGGACTCCAGGATGACCGGGTTCTTCTCGTCGGACAGCGTCTCACCGGTGGTGGTCTGCTTCAGGCCCATGACGGCGATGATGTCGCCGGCGCCCACCGAGTCGATCTCCTCACGCTTGTTCGCGTGCATGCGGTAGATCTTGCCGATGCGCTCCTTCTTGCCCTTCACGGCGTTCAGCACCGAGGTGCCGGACTCCAGGCGGCCCGAGTAGACCCGGACGAAGGTGAGCTTGCCGAGGTGCGGGTCCGACATGATCTTGAACGCGAGCGCGGCGAGCGGCTCGTCGTCCGAGGCCTTGCGGGAGATCTTGACGGTGTCGTCGCCCGGCTTGGTGCCCTCGATGGACTCGATGTCCAGCGGGGACGGCAGGTACTTGACGACCGCGTCGAGCAGGGGCTGGACGCCCTTGTTCTTGAACGCGGTGCCGCAGAAGATCGGGGTGAAGTCCGAGTTCAGCGTGCCCTTGCGGATCGCGTCCTGGAGCAGCTCGACCGGGATCTCGGCCTCTTCGAGGGCGAGCTCCATGATCTCGTCGCTCACGTTGGAGACGGTGTCGATCAGCTGGGTGCGGTACTCGTCCGCCTGCTCCTGCAGCTCGGCCGGGATGTCGACGACGTCGTACATCTCGCCCTTGGCGGCCTCGGCGGACCAGACCAGCGCCTTCATGCGGACCAGGTCGACAACGCCCTGGAAGTCCGACTCGGCACCGATCGGGAGCTGCATGACCAGCGGGGTCGCGCCGAGGCGGTCCACGATGGTCTGCACGCAGAAGAAGAAGTTCGCGCCCGTGCGGTCCAGCTTGTTGATGAAGCAGATGCGCGGGACGCCGTAGCGGTCAGCCTGCCGCCACACGGTCTCGGACTGGGGCTCGACACCGGCGACACCGTCGAACACCGTCACGGCGCCGTCGAGCACGCGGAGCGAACGCTCCACCTCGACGGTGAAGTCGACGTGACCCGGGGTGTCGATGATGTTGATGGTGTTGTCGACGTCGTCGACGGTCCAGTGACAGGTCGTCGCGGCCGACGTGATCGTGATGCCGCGCTCCTGCTCCTGCTCCATCCAGTCCATGGTGGCAGCGCCATCGTGGACCTCACCGATCTTGTACGACACACCGGTGTAGAACAGGATCCGCTCGGTGGTGGTGGTCTTGCCCGCGTCGATGTGCGCCATGATCCCGATGTTGCGGACCCTGGCGAGGTCAAGGGAGGTTGCAGCCATGGTGGCTCGTTCTCTCTCTGTCTAGTGACGGGGTACGGACTACCAGCGGTAGTGCGCGAAGGCCTTGTTGGACTCGGCCATCTTGTGGGTGTCCTCGCGACGCTTCACGGAAGCGCCCAGGCCGTTGCTGGCGTCGAGGATCTCGTTCATCAGGCGCTCGGTCATGGTCTTCTCGCGACGGGCGCGCGAGTAACCGACCATCCAGCGCAGCGCCAGGGTGCTGGCGCGGCCCGGACGGACCTCGACCGGAACCTGGTAGGTCGCGCCACCGACACGGCGGGACTTGACCTCGAGGGCCGGCTTGACGTTCTCCAGCGCGCGCTTCAGCGTCACGACCGGGTCGGAGCCGGTCTTCTCACGGACGCCCTCAAGGGCGCCGTAGACGATCCGCTCGGCGGTGGAGCGCTTGCCGTGCAGCAGGATCTTGTTGACCAGCTGGGTGACGACCGGGGAGCCGTAGACCGGGTCGATGATGACCGGGCGCTTCGGGGCGGGGCCCTTACGAGGCATTCTTACTTCTCCTTCTTGGCGCCGTAGCGGCTGCGAGCCTGCTTGCGGTTCTTGACACCCTGGGTGTCGAGCGAACCGCGGATGATCTTGTAGCGGACACCAGGAAGGTCCTTCACACGACCACCGCGAACCAGCACGATGGAGTGCTCCTGCAGGTTGTGGCCCTCGCCCGGGATGTAAGCGGTGACCTCGATCCCGCTGGTGAGGCGCACACGGGCGACCTTGCGGAGAGCCGAGTTCGGCTTCTTCGGGGTGGTCGTGTACACACGCGTGCAGACCCCACGGCGCTGCGGGGAGCCCTTCAGCGCGGGAGTCTTGTTCTTCTCGACCTTGTCCTGCCGGCCCTTTCGGACCAGCTGCTGGATCGTAGGCACCGTTTCTCCGTTTTCTGTGTGCCAAGGCTTGGTGGAACTAACCTGCGGTGTTCCCTCCACACACAGCCCCGTGGTCGACCCACGCGGTCGGGTGTGTTGGGCTATTCCGACACGGAATCCCATGAGCTGATGTACAGCGGCGGCGCTCTACGCTCGGGGCACTGGAAAGCGCTCCGGCTCGGCGCGGCGGCCGGTGTGCATGCACGCACAAGGACCCGGGGACACCCCAGGCACAAGGTCAGAGCGTACCTAGCGCATCGGGCGCGGTCAAAACAAATGCAACGTCGCAGGTCGTGGCCGTACACCGGGTGTCGCCGGGGTGTCCCGCGCACGGCCGCCCGGTGTCGGACCCTCCTCCTGCCGCTCTACCACACCCGGAGGGCCGCCGCCACTCGGACGCCCGGCGGCCCGCCCGGCGGGCGGGTGCTCAGCCGAAGGCCAGCCCGAGCATCACGACCAGCACCCAGAACGCGATCGACAGCCAGCCGAAGACCAGGCCGGTGAGGGCCATGCCGTCACCCTCCTCGTTCCGCTCCTGCACCTGCCGGCGGCCGATGTGGCCGGTGATCACGGCCGGCACGCCGAGCATGCCGCCGGTCGGGACGCACAGCAGGCCGAGCACCAGCGAGGTCACCGCGACGGCGTTGGTCCGGCGCGGCGGCGGCGGGAACGGCGGCGGGAGCAGGAACGTCTGCGGCACCACCGGCCCGGTCATCTGCACCGGTGCCACCATCGGGCCCGCCGGCAGGTCGGCCACCAGCTGCGCGAGCTGCCCGTAGGTCTGCGCGGTGCTGGCCGCCGTGAACCGGTCGCCGTACTCCTCCGCGCTGAGCCGCCCCTCGGCGAACGCCGCCTTCAGCACGTCGACGGTCCGCTCGCGATCGGAGTTGGCGGCGCGCATCGCCGACTGCGCGGAGACGGCAGGCTGGCGACCCCCGGCCCCGTACCCCGGTTCGCCCCACGGCTGAACGGCCATCCCGCCACCTCCCGGCGCCCCTGCGTGCCGCGGCACGCCCACTGTTCTTCATAGTGCAGGACGAACGGGGGCCCTGAGTAGTTGCCACCTTCCGGTTATTCGGTTCGGCCCCTGTCCGGGCCCGGTCGAGCCCGGCCCGACCCTCACCCGTTCGGCCCAGACACGCCCGGGCCGCCCGACCGGGAGACAGGCCGGCCCGGCCGGTGGCAGGCTGTCGTCAGACCGGTGTCGATCATGAAACGATCATCGTCCGACCAGCCCGCCCACCAGCAGAGAAGGCCGCCATGCAGGCGTCAGCGCCGCCGCCGTCCCCCGCCTCCGTCTCCCCCGTCCCCTCCGCGGTCTCCATCCAGGGACTGTGGAAGCACTTCGGCAGCCAGGCCGCGGTGGCCGGGCTCAGCCTGGAGCTGCCGACCGGGGCGTTCATCGGGCTGGTCGGCCCGAACGGCGCCGGGAAGACCACGACGCTGTCGATGGCCACCGGCCTGCTCCGCCCCGACCAGGGCGCCGTCCTGATCCACGGCGCCGACGTCTGGGCCGACCCGGTCGCGGCCAAGTCCCGGATCGGCATCCTCCCCGAGGGCCTGCGGATGTTCGAGCGGCTCAGCGGCCGCGAACTGCTGCAGTACAACGGGCGGCTGCGCGGCCTGCCCGGCGCCGAGGTCGACCGCCGGGCCGAGGAACTGCTCGCCGTGCTCGACCTCGCGGGCCACGCCGACAAGCTGGTCGCCGACTACTCCACCGGCATGCGCAAGAAGATCGGCCTCGCCGCCGCGCTGCTGCACAACCCGGACGTGCTCTTCCTCGACGAGCCCTTCGAGGGCGTCGACCCGGTCTCCGCGCAGACCATCCGCGGGGTGCTCAAGCGGTACGCGGCGGCCGGCTCCACCGTCGTCTTCTCCAGCCACGTGATGGAGCTGGTCGAGCAGCTCTGCGACTGGGTCGCCGTGATCAGCGCCGGCCGGGTCATCGCCCACGGACCGCTCGACGCCGTCCGCGGCGGGCGCAGCCTGCACGAGGCCTTCCTGGAGCTGATCGGCGTCCGCGAGGACGACGGCCAGGCGCTCGGCTGGCTCGGCGGGGGCGAGCGGTGAGCACCTCCCCCGCCGCCGCCTCGCCCGCCGCGCCGTCGGCCGCGCCGTCCGTCCAGGCCGGGGTGCCCGACGACCGCACGGTGGTCCGGACCCTGGTCTCGCTCAAGCTCCGGCTGCTCCGCAACGGCCTGCGGCGCAACCGCGGCCGGGCCGTCCTGTACGTCGTCGGAGCCGTCCTCGGCGTGCTCTTCGCGACCGGGATCGCCCTCGCCCTCGCGCTGCTCAACGGCCGCGCCGACGGCGGCTCGTCGGGCGACGCGGGCGTCGTCCTCGCCGGGGCGCTCACCCTCGGCTGGGCCGCGATCCCGCTGTTCCTCTTCGCCAGTGACGAGAGCTCCGACCCGACCCGGCTCACCATGCTGCCGCTGCGGCCCGCGCCGCTGCTCCGCGGCTCGGTGCTGGCCTCGCTGCTCGGCCCCGGTCCGCTGGTCAGCCTGATCCTGTTCACCGGTGCCGCGCTCTCCGGCGCCGACGGCGCGGCCTCGGCGGTGGCCGGGGCGGTCGGCGTGCCGCTGGCGGTGCTCAGCGTGGTCGTCCTGTCCCGCGCGGTCGCGGCCGGCAACGCCCGGCTGCTCTCCAGCCGGCGCGGCAAGGACTTCGCCATCTTCGGCGGACTGCTCTTCGCCCTGCTCGTGCAGATCGCCAACGTCGGCTCGCAGAGCGTCTTCGGCAAGGCCGGCGAGCACGGCCTCGACCTCAGCCCGCTGGCGCCGTTCGCCTCGGTGCTGCGCTGGGTGCCACCGGTCGGCGCGGTCGACGCGGTCCGCACCGCCGGCGAGGGCCGGTACGGGCTCGCCCTGCTCCAGCTGGCCGCGACCGCCGCCCTGCTGGTGCTGCTGCTGCGCTGGTGGCGGGCCAGCCTCCAGCAGCTGATGGTCACCGCCGACGCCTCCACCCTGGAGGTGGTGCGCGACGTCCAGGGCTCGCGCGGCTGGCGCTTCCTGCCGGAGGGCCGGGTCGGCGCGGTGATGCAGCGCCACCTGCGGTACGCGTGGCGGGAGCCGCGGGCCAAGGCCGCGGTCTTCACCAGCATCGGGATGACGCTGGTGGTCTGCGTGCTGTCGGTGGTCCAGGGCTGGTCGACGGTCTACCTGGTGGCGATGGCCGGAGGGTTCCTCGGCCTGCAGATGCTCAACCTGTTCGGCATGGACGGGTCGGCGTTCTGGATGGTCGCCGCCACCCTGCTCACCCCGGCCGACGCCCGGGACGAGCTGCGCGGCCGGGCGTACGCCGTCGTCTCGTACGCCGTCCCCGTCATCGTGGTGCTCGCGCCGGTGCTGGCCGCCGTGACCGGCGACTGGGCCCACCTGCCGTCGGCGCTGGGCGTGGCGTTCGCCCTGCTCGGCAGCGGCATCGCGATCGGCGCCGTGCTCAGCGTGCTCACGCCGTACACCATGCCCGCCGACAACAACCCGATGCGCAACGCCGCTCCCGGCCAGGGCGGGCTGGTGGCGGTCAACAGCTTCGGCTCGATGTTCGGCAGCGCGCTGCTCGCCTCCCCGGTGGCCGGATACCTCGGCTGGGCCCTGATCGCCGACGCCCCGACCTGGCCGGTCCTCCTCGTCGGCCCGCTGTACGGCGCCCTGGTCGCGGTCCTGGGCGTCCGCCTCGCCGCCGGCCGCCTGCTGGAGCGCGTCCCGGAGATCCTCGCCAAGGCCGTCGAACGCTGACGCCCGTCCCTCGCGCGCCCCGACCGGCACGGCGCTGCGCTCACCCCCGGCGGCCCCTCACGCGAGCGGGGGGCCGCCGGGGCCGCTCGCCCGCCGACGGGGGTCGCGGGCCCGTCGTCGTCCGCTGCGCTCCGGCATCATGGGCGAGGGTGCGGACCGCACCCGGACGTGGGACGAGAGCGGGAGCACCGTGGGCAAGCGCAGGCAACCGGGCGGAACCGCGACGGACGGGAGCGCCGGACCGCTGCTGGAGCAGGCGGTGCGAGCCGTGCTCACCGCGCCCGAGGACGGCCTCGACCTCGCACTGGACACCGGGGCGTCGCTGCTGGCGGCCTCCCCCGGGCAGTGGCCGGCGGTCAGCCGGGCGGTGCTGGCGTCCGCGGACACCTCGCTCGGCCGGTGCTGGTCGGCCGGCTGGCGTCCCGCCGACCTGGCCCGCGTGGTGCGGCGGGAGCTGAAGCCGGTGCACCTGGCGCTGGCGGTGGACCTGATCGCCGCCGAGGGCCGCCGGCACCCGGCGGCCGCGCTGGACCGGCGCTGGCAGGAGCAGCTGCGCGAGCTGGAGACGGCGGCCTGGTGGCCCGCCGACGAGGCGTACCTGGAGGCCTTCGCGCAGCGGCACCGGCTGGACCGGTTCGCGCTGGCCACCGCCGTCCTGGAGCTGCTGCGGATCTGGGGCCGGCTGCCGCCGATCGCCCCGGTCGGCCCGGCGCCGGGGCAGGCCGGACAGTCCGCCCGGCGGGAGCGGCCCGGTCCGGTCGCGGGCGAGCCGCGGATGCTGCCGCGGATCCGGGCGCTGCTGGCGAAGGCCGAGTCCACCGAGTACCCGGAGGAGGCCGAGGCGCTGACCGCCAAGGCCCAGCAGCTGATGGCGCAGCACAGCATCGACGAGGCGCTGCTCGCGGTCGACGGTACGGACCGCAACGCCCCGGGGGCGCTGCGGATCGGGGTGGACAACCCGTACGAGGGCCCGAAGACGATGCTGCTGGACGCCGTGGCGGCGGCCAACCGGTGCCGGGTGGTGTGGGCGAAGGAGTTCGGCTTCTGCACCCTGATCGGCTTCGACGCGGACCTCGACGGGGTGGAGCTGCTGTACACCTCGCTGCTGGTGCAGGCGACCCACGCGATGCAGAAGGCGGGCTCCCGCCAGCACCTGGACGGCGCCTCGCGCACCAAGGCGTTCCGGCAGTCCTTCCTGGTGGCGTACGCGACGCGGATCCGCGAGCGGCTGGCCGAGGCGACCGAGCGGGCGACCACGGACGCGGCGGCCGGCCGGCACCTGCGGCCGGACGGCACCGAGGAGCAGCTGGTGCCGGACGAGCGGCTGCTGCCCGCGCTGGCGGCCCGTTCGGCGGCGGTCGACCAGGAGGTGGGCCGGATGTTCCCGAAGCTGGTGTCGCAGCGGGTCCGGGTGAGCGACGGCGAGGGCTGGGCGGCGGGCCGGGCGGCCGCGGACCGGGCGGCGCTGCACGGCCGGGCCGGGGAGATCCGGGGCTGACCGGACGGGTCCTGGTAGAACGGACAGCGGCCGGCCCGGGCACCGTCCGGAGCGGCGCGGCGACGAGCGAGGGGGACGACGGTGGCGGTGGGCGAGCAGCCGGGGTACCGGGACCGGGTGCGCGGGGCGCTGATCGGCGGGGCGGTCGGGGACGCGCTGGGCTGGCCGGTGGAGTTCCTGCGGCTGTACCAGATCCGCGAGCGCTACGGCCCGGCCGGGGTGACCGGCCTGCCGGGCGACGGCCTGGTCGCCGAGGTCACCGACGACACCCAGATGACGCTGTTCACCGCCGAGGGGCTGATCCGCGGCTTCGTCCGGGGCTGGTCGGGCGGCGGCGGCTCGGTGCCGGAGGCGGTGCACGGCGCGTACCGGCGGTGGCTGCTGACCCAGCAGCAGGGCGCTCCGGACCGGAGCCCGCTCGCCCGCCCGTACGACGGCTGGCTGCTGCGCGAGCCGTTCCTGTACGCGCGGCGGGCCCCGGGCGAGGCGTGTCTGACCGGGGTGAAGTACCACCCGGTGTTCGAGGCGCCGGCCGCGCTGGGGCAGCCGGGGCCGATCAACGCGCACTCGAAGGGGTGCGGCACGGTGATGCGGTCGGCGCCGTTCGGGCTGGCCCGGCTGGGCGCCGAGCAGTCGTTCGGACTGGCCGCGCAGTGCGCGCAGCTGACCCACGGGCATCCGACCGGCTACCTGGCGGCGGGTGCGTTCGCGGCGCTGGTGGAGCGGCTGGCGGCCGGGGTGGAGCCGTGGGCGGCGGTCGGCGAGACGGTGGAGCAGGTCCGGGAGTGGCCGGCGTCCAAGGAGACGGTCCAGGCGCTGGCCCGGGCGGTGCGGGTGGCCGAGGAGGCCGAGCCGTCGGCGGAGGTGGTGGAGCGGGTGGGGCTGGGCTGGATCGCCGAGGAGTGCCTGGCGATCGCGGTGTACTGCCTGCTGGCGGGGACCTCGGGGCCGGAGCCGGCCCGGACGGCGCTGCTGCTGTCGGTGAACCACTCGGGGGACAGCGATTCCACGGGGGCGGTCTGCGGCAACCTGGTCGGCGCGGCGTACGGCGCCTCGGCGCTGTCGGCGGACTGGACGGACGCGGTGGAGGGCCGGGAGACGCTGCTGCGGGTGGCGGACGACCTGCTGGTGCTGTTCGGCAGCCGCGAGCCGGGGCACCCGGCGCTCGGGGACCGCTACCCGGCCTGGTGAGCCGCGGCCGCCGGAGCGCCGCGGCCCACCCGGCCCGGGGTCGGTCTCACCTGGCCCGGGGTCGGTCCCACCCGGCCCGGGGTCGGTCTCACCTGGATTGCGGGTCGGTGACCTGGCCGAGGAAGAGCGGCCGGCCGGTGGCGGTGTCGCGGATCAGGAAGAGGAACGGCCGGTCGATGTGCAGCTGCACCGCGTCCCTCGGCACCGCCCCGGCCATCGCCTCGACGCTGACGCCGCTGCCCGCGGCCGCGACCGTGCCCTTCTCGTCGACCTGGACGGTGGCCTTCTGCACCACCGTGCCGACCTTGAGCTGCTCGGTCACGCCCGCACCGGGGATGCCGGAGAGGTCGGCGCCGGGGCCGAACACGGCGTTGACGCCGAGGGCCTGGAGGGCGGGCTTCAGGTCGTTGGCGGTGTCGAAGCGGAACTTCGGCAGGGTGAGGTCGACGGTCCGCCCGGTGAGCGAGCCCAGGATCAGGTCCAGCTGGGCCTGGTCCAGGCCCTTGCGGAAGGCCTCGAAGCCGCCCTGCGCGGGCACCACCAGGTCCATCGCCAACGTGCCTCCCAGGTAGGGGAGTTCGACGGCCTGCCAGGGCTCGCCGAGGATCCCGCCGGAGCCCTCGGCGTAGCGCAGCTGCTCCTTCAGCGCCATGGTGGGGACGGCCGGCTCGGAGCCGTCGAGCCGGTGGAACGGCCGGTCCGCGGTGTCCCGGCCCTTGAACGGGTGGACCCAGTCGGCCTTGAGGTAGAGCGCGTCGGTCAGCGCCAGCCGGGTGTCCTGGTTGATCTGTCCCTTCCCGAAGAGGTCCTTGATCCGGCCCTCGGTGGCCTTCTCGACGGCGGAGTTGACGGCCTTCCGGGCGCCCTCCGGGTCCTTGCGGAAGTCGGTGGTGTGCACACCGGTGCCGAAGGCGGCGGCCAGTACGCCCAGGTAGCCCTGGTCGATCGGGAAGTCCTTCTGGGCCCAGAGGTCGTCGGACTGCTTCAGGACCGGCCCCTCCTTGCCCCCGGTGCCCGGGGCGCGGCGGTTGAGGGCGCCGGTGGCGAGCGCGTACTGCTGCGGGGTGAGCTCGGTGTGCAGGGCCTTGGCGAGCTCCTCGGCGCTGGTGCCGCGGGCGCCGGGCAGCAGCATGGCGAGCGCGGTGGCGAGGCCGGACGGCGAGAGCACCAGGTTGCGGCCGGCCGCGGCGGGGTCGGCGGTGAGGGTGTGCAGCAGGTCCAGGCCGAAGGCTCCGGTGGCGGCGGCGGTCGCGGTGATCCGGGCGGGGTCGACGGGCGGCGGCGACTCGGGGGCCGAGACGCGGACCACGGTCTGGCCGGCTCCGGTGGAGCCGCAGCCGGCGAGCAGCGCGGTGCAGCAGAGCAGGAGCACCGCCGGGCGGCGGGTGCGGACGGACATGGCTGGTCCCGTCCCCTCGGTCGGCGGCGCGGGCCGGTGCCCGCGCCTCGGTGCCGGTTCGACGCGGCCGGGCCTGGGACGGTTCCCCGGCCCCGCCGCGACGGCCCCGGAGCGCTGGCGGCCCCGGAGCGGTGGCGGCCCCGGAGCACCGTCAGTGCCGGAGCACCGTCGGCCCCGGAGCGTCGTCGCCCCCGGAGCGCCGTCAGTCCCAGAGCGCGCCGAACTCCAGCAGCTCGTCCCGGTGCTCGATCCGCTCCACCCACTCGGCGGGCCACGCGTCCGCGCCCAGGTGCGCCCCGGCGAAGGCGCCGGTCAGGCAGGCGATCGAGTCGGAGTCCCCGGAGGAGTAAGCGCCCCGGCGGACGGCGGCCACCGGGTCGTCCGGCATCAGCAGGAAGCAGAGCAGCCCGGTGGCGAGCGCCTCCTCGGCGATCCAGCCCTCGCCGGTGGCCAGGCACGGGTCGGCCTCGACGTCGGGCGCGGCCAGCGCGGCGGTGAGCCGGTCGAGCACGGCCAGGCAGTCGTCCCAGCCCCGGGCGATGAACGCCTCCGGGCCGCGGTCCTGGGCGCGCTCGGCGAGGTCGCCGAGCCAGGTCCGGTCGTACCGGGTGCGGTTGGCCAGCGCGTACGCCCGCAGCACGGCGGGCAGACCGGCCGGCGGCAGGCCCTCGGCCAGCTTGCGGACGGCGTAGGCGGTGAGGTCGCTCGCGGCCAGTGCGGTGGGGTGGCCGTGGGTGAGCCCGGACTGGAGCTGGGCGGCGCCGGCCAGCTGGGCCGGGGTCAGTTCCCGGACCAGGCCGAGCGGGGCGACCCGCATGTTGGCGCCGCAGCCCTTGGAGCCGATGTCGCTCGCCGCCTGCCACGGGCGGCCGGGCGTGCTGAGCCGGTAGCAGGAGGCCAGGCAGGTGTTGCCGGGGGCCCGGTTGTTGTCCGGCGAGCGCCACCAGTCGATGAACTCCTCGCGCACCGGCCGCTCCAGCCGCAGCGGGCCGAGCGGCCCGCGCTCCAGGGCGGTGCGCAGGCCGCGCGCCAGGGCGAGGGTCATCTGGGTGTCGTCGGTGACCAGCCCGTTCGCCGGGAACGGGAGCCGCCGCCAGTCGGGCCACTCCCACGCGATCTGCTCGACGTCCTGGAACTCGGTCGGCTTGCCCATCGCGTCGCCGATCGCCAGCCCCAGCAGTGCGCCCGTCGCCTTGCCCTCGCCCACGCCGCCACTCCCCCTCGTCCGGCCGGGGTGCTCCGGCCGGACCTCGGCCGGTCAGACCTCGACCAGCAGTTCCTTCAGCCCCCGGATCACGTAGCCCGGGCGCCACTCGGGCTCGCGGACCAGCCGCAGGCCCGGTGCCCGGTGCAGCAACGCGCCGTACGACTCGGTGAGCTCCAGTCTGGCAAGCGGGGCGCCGAGACAGAAGTGGATTCCCGCGCCGAAGGTGATGTGCGGGTTGTCGGCGCGGCCGAGGTCGAGCCGGTCGGGGTCGGTGAAGCGCTCCGGGTCGCGGTTGGCCGAGCCGAAGAGCAGGGCGACCTCCGAGCCGCGGGGGACGGTGACGCCGCCCACCTCGATGTCCTCCAGCACCCAGCGCTCGAACATCTGCAGCGGGGTGTCCCAGCGCATCAGTTCCTCGACGGCGGTGGGCAGCAGGCCGTCGACGTCGGCGCGCAGGCGGGCCAGCTCGCCGGGGTTGCGGAACAGCGCCCACCAGCCGTTGCCGGTGGTGTTGACGGTGGCCTCGTGGCCGGCGTTGAGCAGCAGCACGCAGGTGGAGACCATCTCCTGCTCGCTGAGCGCGTCCGAGCCCTCCTGGGCCTGGATCAGCGCGCTGATCAGGTCGCCGCCGGGGGTGGCGCGGCGCTCGCGGATCAGGGCACGCAGGTAGTCGGAGAACTCGGTGCTCGCGGTGACGGCCCGGCGGGCGGCCTCCTCGGTCGGGTTCAGCTCGAACATGCCGGTGATGTCGGCGGACCACGGGCGCAGCAGGTGCCGGTCGGACTCCGGGACGCCCAGCATCTCGGCGATCACCGCGACCGGGAGCGGCTCGGCGACGGCGCCGATCAGGTCGCCGCCGCCGGCCGCGAGCAGGCCGTCCACCAGCTCGCCGGCGAGCCGCCGGACGGTCGGGCGCAGCCCCTCGACCATGCGCGGGGTGAAGGCCTTGGAGACCAGCCGGCGGATCCGGGTGTGGTCGGGCGCCTCCAGGTCGAGCAGGCCGTTGTCGTTGAGGGTGTGGAACGGCTCGTGCGCCGGGTCGGGCGCGGGGCGGCCGAACTCCTCGTGGCTGAAGCGGTGGGTGTAGGTCCGGCCGAGCCGGCGGTCCCGCAGCAGCGCGCTGACGTCCTCGTACCGCGGGACCAGCCACTGCCGGGTGGGCTCGTAGTACGTGGCCGGGGCCTGCGCGCGCAGGTCGGCGTAGGCGTCGTACGGGTGGGCCACGAACTCCGCCGACCAGGGGTCGAACTTCGCCGTCGTCGTCATCGGTCGATCACTCCAGGCCGTGAGGGGAAGCCGGAAGGATCATCGTACGCATGCGGCCCGTCCGGCCCCAGGGCCCTCCGGCCTCCGCTCCTTCCGGCCCCCGGCCGCTCCGCCCCCAACCCGGCCGCTCCGCCCCAACCCGGCCGCTCCGCCCCCGGCCGTCCGGGCGCCCGGGCGTCCGACCCCGGCCGCCCGGGGTCAGGTCGGGCGGCGCAGCGGGATGCTGCCCCGCGGGGCCCGCCCGTCGAACAGCCGCTCGTCGACCGGGCGGGCGGCCCTGGGCAGACCGCCGGGCCCCAGCGGGATGCTGCCCCGGCCGCCGAGCGCCTGCAGCCAGGCGGTCAGGTCCGGCCTGGTCCCGTACGGGCCGCCGGCCTGCTCCCAGAGCCGCCGGACCGTCACCAACTGCCGGTCCGACAGCACGTCGGGCAGCGGCTCGAACGGCTGCTCCGGCGTCAGGTACGGGTCCTGGGCCAGGGTCCGCCCGAACAGCAGCGCCGCCTTGTAGCGGTCGCTGTCCACGGTGGCGCTGCTGCCGTGCGGGGAGAGCGGGTCCGCCCAGTCGGGCGTGTCGGTCTGCTCCAGGACCGGCGCCGCCCCGACCCGGCGGACCCCGTCGCAGTCGAGCAGGTGGACGGCCGGCGCGGGCACCACCGTCCAGAGCACGTTGGCGTGCGAGAGGTCGCCGATCACCAGCCCCCAGCGGTGCAGCCGCTCGACCAGCCCGGCCAGCTCCAGCACCAGGGCCAGCCGCTGCTCCGGATCCGGGCGGACCACACCCTGGGTGGCGGCCTTCTCCGGGTAGAAGAGGTACTGCGCCTCGGTGAGCCGGCGCCCTCCGGCCGCCGTCTGCCAGGTCATCGCCACCGGCGCCTCCTGCATCAGGAAGCCGACGCAGCCCGGGCCGTCGACCACCCGGCAGAGCGGCCAGGCGGCCTGCGCGTCCAGCCGGTCCCGCTCCTCCCCCGACAGCGCGAGCCGCAGCCGGACCAGCTCGGCCAGGGCCGGGCCGTGCACCTTCCCGGGGTCGAGGTAGCGCTTGAACAGCAGGCCCGGATAGCCGGCCAGGCGCTGCACCAGGCCCTGCCCGCCGCGGCCGGCCTCGGCGCCGACCGCCAGCAGCGCCAGCTCCACGTCCGCCCCGCCGGCCAGCGCCGTGGCGATGTCCGGGGCGCTCACCGGGCGGACTCCCAGAGGCAGACGACCGTGCGGTCGTCGTCGTAGCTGCGCACCCGCACCTGCGCCTGCCAGAGGAACTCGGCCAGGCCCGGGACGTCCTCGCCGCCCCACCGGTCGGCGAGGAACCCCTGCAGCTCCGGCTCCTTGAGCAGGGGCAGCGCCAGACCGTCGGTGCAGAGGACCAGCAGGTCGCCGGGGGACGCGTCGGTGATCAGCCGGACCCGGGCGTGGTCGTACGCCTCGGGGAGGCAGTCGGTCCGGGTGCTGATCAGCGAGCCGTCGCCCTCCTCCTCGTCGAGGTTGCGCCAGACGCCCTCGCGCAGGCGCAGCAGGCCGCCGTCGCCGACCGAGGCGAAGCCCCGGACCGGGGTGCCCGGGTCGGCCGGCACCAGCAGGGCCCGCAACGTCGTCGAGTGGGACTTCGGCGACAGCCCGCTCTGCTCCGCCTCCTGGGCGAGCTCGACCGCCGCGGCGGCGATCAGCTGGGCCATCAGGCTGGCGAAGTCGACCTCCGCGCCGGCCCGCAGGCAGGCCAGCAGGGTGTCCGCCCGGTCGGCGACCTGCTTGGCCAGCAGCCGGACGATCCCGTTGGAACCGCGCTGGGAGTGCGGCTGGGAGCCGACGCCGTCGGCCACCGCGAGCAGCAGCAGGTCACCGGCCCTGGCCACCAGGACGGCGTCCTGGCGGCACTCGGCCTGGTAGCGGTGCGAGTCGCCGCGGACGGACGCGGCGCGGACCGTCACCGGACCGAAGGTCCCGCCGTCCACCACGGTGTCCGGCAGCAGCGCGCCGTAGCGGTCGGTGCCGACCGCGGGGATGTCGGTCGGCTCGGGGGTGTAGGCCGGGGGCTTGCGGCCGACGTGGTGGAGGGCGCCCGGTTCCTCGCCCGGCGCCGGCCGCACGGCCGGTCCGCCCTCGGCCCGATCGTCCGGGGCGCCCTCGGCCCGCACCCGGCCGGGCCGCCCCGCCGCATCCGGCCGGGGAGCGGGCGGGTGCGGCAGGAACGGCACCGGGGTGGACGGCACGGACCTGGCCGCGACCGGGGCGACCGGGGCGACCGGGGCGACCGGGGCGACCGGGGCGACCGGGGCGACCGGGGCAGCCTCCCAGCCGTACTCGTAGACGGAGGAGGCGACGTCGATCGGGTCGGGCCGCCGCTCCGGCGCGGGCTCCGGCCCCGGGCCGGGCGGCGGGTTGTCGTACGGGTTCACCTGGCGGCCCGGCTCAGAGCTTGTCGAGCGAGACGGCGGTGAACCCGGGCACGTGGTCGTCGACCTGGAGGCTCATGCCCTGCCCGGCCGCGGTCGCCCCGCTCACCGAGCGGACGATCGACCGGGTGAGGCTGGCGGCGAACTCCCGCAGCGCGACCGCCGGGTCCGCCGTCCCCTCCTCCTGCATGAACGCCTTGAACGTGGCGACCTGCGCGATCACCGTGCGGTCCGCCTGGCCGATGCCGAAGGCGATGATGTGCGGCCGGAACGCGGCGGCGAGCAGGTCCTGGTACGGCTGCTCCCAGTCGGAGTCGGTCGGCACGCCGTCGGAGAGGAAGAAGACCACCGGACGGTAGACGTCGTGCCCGTCCGCCTTCAGCTGCTGCACGTCCCGCTCGATCGCTCGCCGCAGGAGGTCGAAGGCGTTGCCGAAGGAGGTCAGGCCGGACGCCTCCAGGGCCGGCAGCTCGTCCAGGTCGCTCAGGTCGACCAGCGGCTGCAGCTCGTTGGCGTCGGTGGAGAAGCCGATCAGCCCGAACCGGGTCTTGTCGGCGATGGTCGGGTTGGTGCTGATCTCCTGGTGGAGGTTGAACAGGGCCTTGTTGAGGGTGTCGATGTCGGCGCTCATCGACCCCGACTCGTCGCACACGGCGTAGAACGGGAGGATCTGCACTGCACTTCTCCTTTGACTTGCAGGTCAGAGCGGGTTGGACGTGCGGTTCCGACCGGGCAGCCCGGGCCGTCCGGCCGGGGCCGCCCGGTCAGCCGGTGTAGAAGTAGATCTCCAGCGAGGCGTGCCGGGGGTTGTCCGTCAGCGAGATGAAGTCCCGGGTGGTGGTGCCCTGGAACATCTCCGGCCGCGCCTGCGCGAGCAGGCCGTTGACGGTGTGGGCGTAGGCCTGGCCGACCCCCGGGTCGCGGTTGCTGCCGAAGGTGAGCACCACCGCGGCCTGCCGGCCGGCGTAGCGCTCGGTGCCCGCGCGGATCTGCGACACCAGGCCGGCCGTGTCGGAGGAGTCCCCGGTGACGTCGACGGTGACCGCGTCGTGCTCCACCCCGCGCGGGCCGGTGGGGGTGGGCGCCGGAGGGGGTGTGGCGGAGGCCGGGGCGGTGGCGCTCCCACTCGGCGTGGCCGTGGGTGTCGCGGTGGCCCGCGCGGCCGCCACCGGGTCGCCCTGGTCGCCCATCGCGACCAGGGCCAGCACCAGCAGCAGGTCGGCGAAGAGCCAGCCCACCAGGTGCGCGCCCCGCACGCGCGGCCGCCCGGTCCGGAAGCGGTTCCTCATCGGCCCGCCTGCCGTACCGGCACCTCGTCCAGCTCCAGCAGCGTCTGCTCGTCCACGGCCGGGTCCGGACCGTCCGAGGGGCGCGAGCGGGTGCCGCCCGCCCCGGGGCCGTCCTCCGGCAGCGACTTGACCAGCAGGTCTCCGGGCGACCGGCCGGGCCGTCCGTCCCGGACCTCCAGGGCATCGCGGGCGTCCCGGGCGTCCCGGGCGTCCCGGACGTCCAAGGCGTCGCGGGCGTCCAGCCGCGCCGCCGCGGCGGTGGCCGCCGACGACGCCGCGGCGACCCGGTCGGCCATCGCCGCGACCTCGCGGGCCAGCCCGTCGAGCTGCTCCAGCAGCCGTCCGCCGACGTCGGCGACGGTCTCCGCACCGGTGGTGAACCCTCGCTGGGCGACCGCGAGGTCCCGCACCGCGTCCTCCACCCGCCCGCCCGCGCCGGACAGTTCGGTGCCGACCCGCTCGGTGGCCTGCCGGACGGCGTCGGCCGCCTCGGCCGCCTGCCGCCCGCCGCGCCGGACCAGGTCCTCGGTGGCCGCGGCGCCGTCCCGGACGGTCCCGGCGAGCTTCTCCCCGCTGTCCCGCACGGCCTTCCCGACGCCGGCGACCGCCTTCTCGACCCCGTCGACGGCCGTCCGCAGCGGGTCGACCGCCGCCCCCACCTCGGCCAGCCGCTCCCCGGCCCCGATCACCGACCGCTCGACCACCAGCGCCGCCCCGCTGAGGTCCCGCTGGGTGTCGGCGGCCTGCCGGCCGAGCCGTTCCAGGGTCTCCGCCGCACCGGTGAGCTCGGCGACGAACCGCTGCGGGGAGGAGCGGCGGCGCTCGTTCAGCACCAGCTGCGCCCGGGTCAGCACCGGGGCCAGCTCGGCCAGCAGGTCCTCCGCCTCCTGCGCCGCGCCGGCCTCGCGCCGGTCGGCCCCGGCCCTGCGGACGCCGTGCGCGACGGAGAACACCAGCAGCAGAGCGATGAACAGCGTGGCGGACAGGGCGATGTCACCGAAGGTGGCCCAGCCGGCCAGCCGGCCCTCGAAGCCGGTCTGCCAGAGCTGGAGGAACGGCCGGGCGGCCTGCGCGGCGTCCGCGCCGATCAGCGCCTGGTAGGCGCTGGTCGCCTGCATCAGCCCGGCCCAGGTGACCAGCAGCGGGACGAACACCAGCCCGCCGAGGGCGACTTCGAGCCAGGACCAGAACCTCGGCTCGGACTGCGGCCGCACCGCCGCCCGGACGCTCTCCGGCCGGACGAAGCTGTGCACCAGGTCGAGTTCGGCCCACTGGTCCAGGTCGCCGGTGCCCGAGATCGCCAACCCGAGCTCCTTGAGCTCTTCCTGACGGTGCGCCAGCCCCGGGCGGGCCGCCAGCGCGCGCAGCTCACCCCCGATCGCGCGGCGGTCCAGCAGTGGGCCTGACGTCATGAGGGCTCCTTCGGTGCGCGCCGCCACGGGGGTGAACGCCCGCGGCAGGTGCGGCGCACGGGGGCAGCCGCCCGCGCAGCCTCCCCCCGGTGGCCGGATCCGGCCACGCCGCTCCGTTCGGCAGCGTAGCGCAGAACAAGCCACCGGGACTGGGCAGTTCGTCCAGTGGATACCTGTTCGTCACCGACGCGCCCGGACCCCCGGGGGCCTGCGGACCCCCCGGGACGTCAGCGGTACCGGGCCACCAGTCGGCGGACCAGGGCCGGCAGCGAGGCGGAGATCGGCTCGCGGATCACCTCGTCGGCGGCCTCGTCGAACGGCGTCGGCTCGCCGTTCACCACGATCAGCCGGGCCCCGGTCCGCACCGCGTTGTACGGCAGCGCCGCGGCCGGGAAGACCTGCAGGCTGGTGCCGACGGCGATGAACAGCTCGCAGGCCTTGGAGACGGCGTCGGCCTGCTGGAGCACCTGCGGGTCCAGCTCCTCGCCGAACATGACGGTGCGCGGCCGCAGCACCCCGCCGCAGGCCCGGCAGTCCGGGTCCGGCTCACCCGCCGCCACCCGGTCCAGCGCCTCCGTCATCGGGCCCACCACCTTGCACCGCACGCACTGCACCTCCCGTGCCGTGCCGTGCAGTTCGAGCACCTTGCGGGCGGTCTGGCCGGCCTGCTGGTGCAGCCCGTCGACGTTCTGGGTGAGCACCCGGACGGGCAGCCCGGACCGTTCGAGATCGACCAGCGCGCGGTGCCCGGCGTTCGGCTCGGCGGCGAGCGCGCCGGCCTCCGCGCGCATCACCCAGGCCCGGCGGCGCACGTCCGGATCGGCCAGGTACGGGCCGACGGTGACCAGTTGCTGGGCCTCCGGGTCACGCTGCCAGAGGCCGTTCGGGCCTCGGTAGTCGGGGATGCCGGAGTCGGTCGAGATCCCGGCTCCGGTGAGGACGGCGATCAGCGGGCGCTTCGCGTTCATGCCCCGGACGGTACGGGCGCATCCCGCCGGCCCGCCACCGATATCCGCGCCGCCGTCGATACCCGCGCCGCCGCCGGGGCCGCCCCGGCAACCGCCCCCGGACCGGCGCGGCTCGGCCCCGGCGCGGCTCCGGCTCCGGCTCAGGCCGCGGCCGGCCGGCCGGCGCCGCCGACACCGCCGACGCCCGCCAGCGGCATCAGCGCCACCAGGTAGCAGCCCGCGGCGACCGGGATCAGCGCCAGGTCCGCCGCCGTCAGCACCGTCCCGGCCAGCATCAGCACCGGGCTCCACCAGCGCAGCGAACGCGCCCGCCCCACCGTGCCGGCCACCAGCAGCGCCAGCAGGCCGACGTAGAACAGCAGCGGGCCCACCGAGTAGACCGCCGGCACCACCCCGGGGTGGCTCTGGATGCTGTCGAACAGCCGGTGCTGGTCGGCCTTGTCGACGGCGACCGCCCCCACGTACAGGTCGATGCCGATCTGCACCATCGAGGCGGCCAGCCCGGTGAGCGCCACCCCGAGGGCGGTGCCCGCCGCGACCCGGCCCGCGGCCGTACGGTCCGGCGCCGGCCACCGCTCCAGCGCGACCAGCACCGGGACGAACAGCACCAGCCCCGCCAGCATCAGGCTGTGGCCGACCAGCCAGCCGGTGCCGGGGTCACGCGACCCCTCCAGCAGCCGGATGCCGCCGTACAGCGCCATCAGGGCTGGTCCGCCGACGACCGCGAACGGGGTGACGCGAGCGAGCTTCGAGGTGTCCATGAGTGCTCCCCTGTGGATGGGCCGGTCGATCCGACACCCCGGATCCTGTCCGCGGTCCCCCTCGTCGCGGATCGCCCGCACCGGCGAAACCCGCCGCTCCCCCGCACGGGGGAGCCACCCGCCCGGCCCCCGGTCGCCCCGGGGAGCCGTCAGTCCTCGCCCGCCACCACCGCGCCCGCCTCGTACGCGAACACCACCGCGTGCACCCGGTCGCGCAGGCCCAGCTTGGCCAGCACGTTGCTGACGTGGGTCTTCACCGTGTGCTCGCTCACCACCAGCTCGGCGGCGATCTCCGCGTTGGAGAGCCCGCGGGCCAGCAGCCGCAGCGTCTCGCGCTCGCGCGCGGTCAGCTGTTCCAGCAGCCGGGACGGCGGCCGCACCGCCCGCTCCGCGCCGCCCGGCCTCCGGGCGGCGAACTCGCCGATCAGCCGCCGGGTCACCGAGGGCGCCAGCAGCGCCTCTCCGGAGGCCACCATCCGCACGCCGTGCACCAGGTCGTCCCGGCGGACGTCCTTCAACAGGAAGCCGCTGGCGCCCGCGTACAGCGCGTCGAAGACGTAGTCGTCGGCGTCGAAGGTGGTCAGCATGATCACCTTGGTGCCGGGGTGCTCCGCGCAGACCCGGCGGGCCGCCTCCAGCCCGTCCATCACCGGCATCCGGACGTCCAGCAGCAGCACGTCCGGGCCGTGCTCCCGGACCGCCTCGATCGCCTCCGCGCCGTCGCCGGCCTCGGCGACCACCTCGATGTCCGGCTGCGCGTCCAGGATCATCCCGAACCCGGCCCGCACCAGCTCCTGGTCGTCCGCGACGACCACCCGGATCGGCTTCACCCGCCCACTCCGCCCGCTCCGCCCACTCCGCCCACTCTGCCCAATCCGTCCACCGCACGCGCTCCGCTCACCGGCCCCGCCGCCCCGAGGGGCAGCCGGGCGCTCACCAGGAAACCCCTGCCCTCCGGCCCGGGACCGGCCTCGGCGCGGCCGCCGCAGGCCGCCGCGCGCTCCCGGATGCCGACCAGTCCGCGGCCCCCGGACCAGCCGTCCCCGACCCGTCCTGCCCGCCCGGCCCGGCTCGCGGCCAGCGGCACCCCGCGCCCGTCGTCGGAGACCACGACCGCCAGCTCCTCCCCCGCCCGGGCCACCCGCACCAGGATCCGCGAGGCGCCCGCGTGCTTGACCGTGTTGGTCAGCGCCTCCTGGACGATCCGGTACGCGGCCGCCGCCACGTCCGCCGGCACCTGCCCGTCGGCCCCGTCGAGTTCGAGTTCGAGATCGACCGAGAGCCCGGTCCGGCGCACCCGCTCGGCCAGCGCCGCCAGCTCGGCCAGCCGCGGCTGCGGCGCCAGCTCGGGCGCCGCGCCCTCCTCCTTCAGCACGCCGAGCACCCGCCGCAGCTGCACCATGGCGTCGCGCCCGGACTCGGAGATGGTGTCGAAGGCCTTGATCGCCCGGTCCGGGTCGGACCGCACCACCAGCGGTCCCGCCTCCGCCTGGATCACCATCAGCGAGACGGCGTGCGCCAGGATGTCGTGCATCTCCCGGGCGATCCGGGCCCGCTCCTCGACCACCGCCCGCGCCGCGTCGCTGGCCGCCCGCCGGCCGGCCTCCCGGGCCCGCTCCGACTCCACCTGCGCCAGCCGCCGCAGCTCGCGCACCAGCGAGCCGAAGACGAACGCGCCGACCGTGGTCAGCAGCGAGAACAGCATGCCGTTCGGCGACCGCGTCCCCACCACGTTGGCGGCCACCACCACGGCCAGCACTCCCCAGCGCTGCCGGTCCCGGGCCCGGTCGGCCACCGTGTAGAGGGTGATCACGGCGTACAGCGGCAGTTGCGGCATCACCGAGTGCGCGACCACCGAGAGCACCGCCGACACCCCGCCGCTGACCGCCATGACCGTGACCGGTGCACGGCGCCGCCACGGCAGCGGCAGGGCCGTCCCGAGGGCCAGCGCGTAGACCCACCAGGGCCAGGGCTCGGGGTCGTGGTACACCGACCAGAGGGAGACCGCCGCCGACCCGGCCGCCAGCAGGGTGTCCACCGCGTACGGGTTGACCCCGGCCAGCCCCGCCCGCCAGCGCGCCGCTCGACCCACCGTGACTCCTCCCCCGTACGCGGGAAGGCCTCCCCCGCGGAGAAGATCATGCCCGACCGGCAGCACCGTGGGCACGCCCCGGCCGGCATCCCGCACCGCGCGGTCGGGCATCGCGCGGTCCGGCACCACCCGGTCAGGCACCGGTGACCGCCACACCCCCGGTGTCGGTCCGCGCCGAGATGCTGCGCGGCGCGCCCGCCTGCCGGGGCACCGCCACCTCGACCTCACCCGTCCCCGCCGAGGCGTCCACCGCGTACGGCTCCCCGCCCGGCACCCGCAACCGGACCCCGCCGGTGACCGCCTTCGCCTCCACCTTGGTCGGGCTCGCCGCGAACGCCATCTCGATCCCCCCGGTGTCGGTGCTGACCCGCACCGTCGGCGAGGTCAGCGCGGTCCCCTTGACCCCGCCGGTGCCGACCGTGGCCTCCACCGCGCCGGCCATCCCGTGCAGCCGGATCCCGCCCGTCCCGCTGCTCAGCCGCACCACCGTCCCGGCCGGCACGGTCACCTCGTAGCCCACCCCGCAGGCCGTGCAGTCGTACGCCAGCCTGAGCGTGCCGTCCCGCACCTCGTGCCGGGTGTCCGGCGCCTCGCCCCGGTAGCTCTGCCGCTCGACCACCCGCACGGTGTCCCCCGCCCGAACCTCGATCCCCCCGGTCCGGCCCTCGACCACCAGCACCCGCACCGGCTCGGCCACCCCGTAGGAGACCGTCCGCTCCTCGTCGTCCTCGCCCGGGAAGCACCCCGCCGACCCGAGCAGCACCGCCCCCGTGATCGCCACGGCCCCCAGCGCCCGCCTCGCACCCATTTCCGGCTCCCTCTCGTCCACGTCCCTTGCCGAACGTGCCGAGCCTCCCCCGGAGCCCCCCGTCCCCGCCTCCCCCGCCCGACCGGTTTCCCGCCCTCCCCCGCGGGAGGGAGACCGCCCGGGAGCGGAAACGCCGAAGGGCCCGGAGGCTTGATGCCTCCGGGCCCTTC